>JBHLRV010000320.1:0-2941 GCA_048882205.1 Candidatus Thorarchaeota archaeon
TGAGTATGCCAACCATCAGTCGAAACTCAGTACGGCACTTGGAGAGAAGAGGTACCTTGGATGGGCGAATTTCCATATCGGATTCATCTACTTCTACAAAGGCCAGCTAGACCAAGCTTTGCATTATGCGACTATTGGCGGGCACGTTTTTGAGGAGATTAACCATGAAGAAGGCCTCACTTTCATACATATATTGATTGGATCTGTTCATCGTAGCAAGGGAGAGTTTGACAAGGCCCTCACCTATTATCAAAGAGTCCTATCAAGCTGTGAAGAAACTGCAGAAACCTGTCATTCCCTCCCTCACAGCTATTGCATTTCGCTCCGAGATGTTGGAACCATCTATCTATACCAGAATCGACTTGAAGAGGCAATTGAATCTCTCCAAAAAGGTCTGAGCCTACACAAAACGCGGTGTAAGTACCAGTTCGACCATGAAATCACTGTCGCCAATTTGTACCTTGCATACGCTGAGATTGAGTTGGGTGACACAAGTCGACTTCAGAAACGCCTTGAGGATATCAAAGAAACCGCTGAACGATATCCTTGGTTGGATGTGTTTCGTAAAACTACTGAAGCCTACATTCTCCAACACAAACCACGAACCAAGGACAAAGCTAAGGCCCAAGAGCTCTATGAGGAAGTTATCAACGAGAAGTTCGACTATGAACTGGAGTTGTTTATTCAAATCAACTTCAGTGAACTACTATTGGATGAATTGAAGCTCTATGGAGGAGAGGCTGTCCTCAAAGAACTCCAAGAAGTACTGAAGAGGATATCAGAAACAGCAAACAAGCAACGGTCCGTAACTTCACTCATCTACCTGTTTCTCCTCCAAGCGAAACTCGCTGTTATTGAGGGAGATGCTGACAGGGCAAAGGATCTTCTTGCGCGTGCACTGACTATTACCAACGAAAAGGGTTTGGCTCTTCTCACTCGTAAAATCATTGACCAACAGCAACACCTTGCAGCACAATTGGAGGAATGGAAAGCACTTTTTGTTCAGAACTCTTCAATCCAAGAGCAAATTGAACTCTTAGAAATAAAAGAGTACATCACAGAAGCAGTGACCACCATCTTAGAAAAGAGATTCGAAACAGTGGCTAAATTCAAACTAGTCTTCAGAAACCTCCTAAAGGACAAGACACCGGTCGGTTCGTGTCGAGTAGGAGTCGCTCAAATTGGTCTGAGTGAAAGAAGCAACCTCCTAGAAGAGTTCTTCCTCGAAAACGCTCCTGGGATATTCAGTCTCCGAAAGAAGAAGGTAGAGTCAGTTAGGAAACGTGTAATCGAAATGGTTGACGAAGCAGCGAGAAACAATGTCAACATCCTTCTGTTTCCTGAGTTGAGCGTAGATCTTGGGCATGAGTTACTCCATAAAACGTTGAGTGACCTTGCCTTGCAAAACAAGATGTACATTATTCCAGGATCGTATCATGATACCAAGAACATGAAGAATACTAGTACTGTTTTCAGTCCAGAGGGAATCTTATGGGAACAGGAGAAACATACCCCTGCCATCATTCATTTCGAAGGAAAAAGGATTGAGGAAGGAATTAAGGTTGATGTACGTCCTCACCAAATTGTCGTATCTGATACTGAATACGGAAGAATCGCTATCGTCATCTGTCGAGATTTTCTTGACCTTGATCTTCGGGTCGAATTGAAGAATAGCGAACACCCAATCGATATCATACTGAATCCAGCATTTACTCCAGTCACAGCAGACTTCAAAGCAGCTCACTTTGATGCTCGTCGCTCCATCTACGCCTACTGCTTCTTTGCCAATATCGCCGAATATGGAAGCTCCTTCATTCACACTCCTGAACGAGAACGAACAGAATATGAAATTCCAGCAAAGGAAGAAGGAATCACCTACAAGGATGTCAATCTCTTCAAACTCAGATCGGAACGTCGACGATGGGAAAAGGAACAATCTAGGACTCGTCCCTTTATCCAGAGTACGAGAGGCTAGGTCTATCACAGTATTGATCTCTTTGGTAATGGGTTCACCTTGACGTAGAGAGAATAATCGTGGTAAGAAGATGGTGCCGCGGCGCGGATTTGAACCGCGGACAACACGGTCTTCAGCCGTGCGATCTCCCTGGCTGATCTACCGCGGCACGCTTTCGTTCCCATGCCTTCTGGCTTCCTGATATAAAGATAGCGACCCGCAGCTGGCCCTCTCATCTAATCTTGTGGTTCATGAAGCTGGCTACGAAGGCTGCCAGTATTGCTGCAGCGTTCACTGCGAGGGGGTAGATAAATAGCGAGTCAAGGAAGGCCAATGTCGCCAGCGCAGAGGGGAGGTTCATGCCATCCGCAATCGCGAATGGAAGGAAGTAGAACATGAGAAACATACAGGTCAACAGGCCAACTCCAACAAAGGCAGGCATATCAGTGGTAGATCTGGCGAACTCAGAGAGTCTGGCTGACCATCCACCAGCAGCTCTCTGCCTCCTCCTCTTCTTCTTTCTTGAGATGATATGAGCCCAGCGATACATGGCCTCGGCCATTAGAACGTAGCCTCCAGCGAGGACAGCAGCAGCTCCTAAGGCGACAATCAACTGTAGCTCCGAGCTCAGGACCTGAACGTATGTCTGCGCGTGCCATAGAATGGGAATCTGTACCAGGCCTGCAATCCCGATGAATATCAGTATGAGTCCGGGCTTACTCCCGCGTCTCCACCAAACTGCTAGGCTCATGTTTCTCGACCTGGTTTCTGAGTTGACCGCTCAGACATGTGGTTTCCACTTTAAGCTTTTGGAACGTGGTTGGTCTTCGATGATCACTACTTATCACTCTTAGTAGTAATTCGGAACCAATGCCCATTGTCGCTAATACTTAGCAAACCGAATCCAGAGTCCTCCAGTGTCTTCGCAACCGTTTCTAGGCTCTGGTCCTGATTTCCGACGAGACCATAACTGATTTGGGAAACTGC
>JBHLRV010000321.1:0-2920 GCA_048882205.1 Candidatus Thorarchaeota archaeon
ACGAGAGACTTGAAGCTCGATGAAACAGCTGCCGTTATTGATGAGATAGGGTCGACAGCAGAAGTGCCTATTTCCAATGACCCGTTCGACCAAATTGTTGGGCAAGAACATGCTGTCGCATTAGTCCATTCTGCAGTTGGACAGCGTAGAAATGTACTTCTCGCCGGTGTACCAGGAATCGGTAAGTCTATGCTTGCAAAGGCAGCCTACACTCTTCTCCCGAAGCCACAAGAAGAGATTCTCATCCGCTACAATGCTTCCCAGCCAAATCGTCCAGACGTTGCCGTCTGGAGAGTCACACAGGAAAAAAGTCACGAGCCGCTGATTAAGCCAGAAACCGTCTACATCAGACCTGATGAATTGCCATTTGAGATTGCCGTCAGAATGGGGTACCGATGTTCAAAATGTGGGAGCTATTCTCTTCCCAGCCAGAGTATCTGTATGGAATGCGAATCAGCGAAACGTTGCGACTGGGCGGATAAGGAACCTCATCAATATGCATCTTTCTCGGGGCTTTTCCGGACCTTGGATGTAATCAAGGAACCAGCGCTTACAAGCATTACACGGTGTGAACAGATTGAAGGGATTCCTCATACCATTACCTACGACAGAGTGGGTGAGGACACAATAAGGATGGTCTACTTTCGTGACGACGGTGTTGGTCCAGTAGTTTCAAAGAACCAAGAACATGCCGACCACATTCTTGTTTCGATTAACGCTTCGAGATTTGTGAGAGTGAGCGGAACAAGCCCTGTAGAGCTGTTGGGTGATGTTAAACACGACCCGTACGGTAACACCGAGCCTTTAGGGACTGCGCCGCACACGATGGTGATTCCTGGAGCAATCCATGAGGCACATGAGGGGATTCTATACGTTGATGAGATATCGGCCTTAGGGGTCTACCAGAAGCATCTGCTCACTGCAATGCAGGATCGTGTCTATCCCATTTCTGGCCACAACCCCAGTAGTTCTGGAGCAGCTGTCCGTGTCAACGATGTGCCGTGTGATTTCTTGCTCTTTGCGTCCTGTAATCTGGAGGACTTGTCTAAGATACTTCCCCCCTTGAGGTCTCGGATACGCGGGTACGGATACGAGATAATGCTTGATTCGTGGATGGAAAAGACAACTGAGAATGCCAATGCTCTTGTACGGTTCATGGCTCAGACAGTCTTCGAGGATGGTAGGATTCCTCATCTCTCTGTAGAGTCAGCTAGGTCAGTTCTACAGGTTGCACAGAGAATGGCTGATGTTCTTGACGGGAAACGCGAGGCCTTCACCCTCCGCCTTCGTGAGCTAGGAGGATTGGTGAGGATAGCGGGGGACCTTGCAACTCAAGACGAGTCCGACTTGGTCACACCTGAGCATGTCAACAGGGCTGAAACCCTGAGCAAGGGTATTGACATGGATGACGGTGGGACTCATAATATGCCAAGGAGAGAGTCGTCATCCAGAAACTACGGAGACTATTTCTTCTGAAACGGATGTTTGCCTGATGGTGTCGCCTTGAAGGTATTGAAACGCGATATGAAAGGTGGAAGAGTCGTCCTCAAGATTGAGACTCTTGATGACCTCTGGCACCTGTACAACGTAGTTGCCCCTGGTGACACCGTAGTATCGAAGACCACTCGAAGAGTCAAAGTGGGAGATGAGAATGCTCGAAAACCGGAGAGCGTACGCAAGCCAATGACACTTAGACTCAGAGTAGAGGACATTGCGTTTCATGCTTTCGCCAACAGGGTAAGAATCAAGGGCGTAATCCTAGAAGGGCCTAGTGACTTGGTCAGCATAGGATCGCATCACACCTTCAACGTAGAGCTGGGACACACACTGACAATCATCAAGGAGTTCTGGCCTAGGTATTTGCTGGAACGCCTCAAAGATGCCGAGAAGGCAGGACAAAGACCCGTTTCTCTGCTTGTTACCATAGAAGATGGCGAAGCAGAGCTCTTTCTGATTGCGGACTTTGGGATTCAGGAGGCCGTGCGCGTGCGGACGAGCATATCCCGAAAACGTGGCGATCAGAAGTCCTATGATGCAACAATGCGCGACTTCTTCGATAACGTGCTTCTCGCCGTGCGGTCGCAATTAGAACAGAACGAGATCGCACTCATTGTGGTGGCGGGTCCTGGATTTGTGAAGGACCATTTTAGCGAACATCTACGTAGTGCGAAAGTGAAGGATCTTCCTCCAGTGACTGTCGAAGGCACAAACTCGATTGGGTATCCCGGAGCAAAGGAGATTCTCTATAGAGGAGTCATATCAAAGGCAATTGAAACTCTGAAACTGGAGGCTGAAACTCAGCTCATTGAGAGTGTTATTGAGCATGTTGCGAAAGGCGACGGTCTCGCAACATATGGTGATGACGAAGTTGCCAAAGCCGTACAATATGGCGCAGTTGAGCATCTGCTGATTACAGACAAGAAGCTGCGTGAAGGTGACCATGAACAACGACGCTGGATGGACAGTCTGATTAGAAACACCGAGAAGACGCGTGGTGAGTTTCATATAGTATCCACAGACCATCCTGCAGGTGATCAGCTTCAACGCATCGGAGGAATTGCTGCAATACTGAGATTCCGAATTGGCGAGTAGTCACAACGGGTCGAAGAGTGTCTGAAGACGATCCCAAGACGGATATTCGTGTGCTACGCCCAGCTCAAACCTGTTTCCGTCAGGAAGTGCCCTCCTCAAATCGGCTGCAATCTCGCTCAGAATCCAAGCAGCAATCTCGACTCTCATTCTGAAGATGTCTAGGTGCATCAGATTTGGTGGGACTTCGAATCTATCTTCTAGAACTAGTCCGATGTGGTTCAGCTGATCACTGGTCAGTTGTTCACCATGGGGTGCCCTAATCACTCCCAGGATGAGTAGGGGCTCATCCTCGACACGCTCCTCAAACTCTCTAGAGGTTCGTTCCAGC
>JBHLRV010000322.1:0-2918 GCA_048882205.1 Candidatus Thorarchaeota archaeon
CGGCGGGTTGCAGGATGCAGCGCTTGCGCTTCTGGTGCACCTGAAGTTGGGAAGGATTACAGGCGTTAGAGGAAGGGACATTCTCAAGGCTGTCTTCATCGGTTTGTTTCTTGGTACAATTGTAGGTTCAATGATTACTTACATGCTGTATAGAACCTATGGTTTCGGTGGAACTGAGTTTCCAAGCCCGGTAGCACAGCTATTCGGCTTTCTTGTGACAAGTCTAGCAGACATAGGCGATTTCCAGCTTCCTGGGGTTTCCTTCTTCCCTGGAATTCATCCAGCCCTCGCACTTCTGTACTTGCTCTCATTTGGAGTGATTGGAGGGACTGCGGGAATACAGTTGAACAAGAGAGGGTTGAGCGCCATCAGTCTAGCCGTAGGACTGCTGATTCCTCCTGCAACGGCTGTGGTCATGCTCTTTGGCGGATTCGTTGACTATCGAATGGAGAAACTCCGAACAAGCGGACCTGATGGAGTAGCATTACCGCCTTCTGTTTGTGATCAGATTAAAGAAAGGTCCACTCAGCTCTTGAGCGGCGTAGTCGCAGGAGAAGCCATCGTGACTGTGGTCTGGGTGATGTGGAGCGCATTGACTCTGTTCGCTTAGCTGGACTCATCAACATACTCAGCTAGGCGTTCGAGAAACTTCGGAAAGTCATTCCTGTACATTGATGCTCCCGCTGCTGCAGGATGTCCACCACCCTGAGCGCCTTCAATCTCGGGCAGAATTCTGTTCAACATCTTGTTGAGATCGACCTGTGTGCGTCTTCTGCGTATGCTCATGTCAACCTCATCCTCAGTTGACCGGGCACTGATACCGATTCGTGCGTCTGTTGCGTAGGCTGCGAACTTGGCGCTCTTGCCTCGGTAGCCATTGATAGGCATGTCAAGAACATATCCAACAGGTCCCAGCTTGCGAGCATTCTTCTGTACGTATCTAAACACCTCGTGTTCAATCCGAGTCGCCTTCATAGCAAGCTCAACAATGTCATTCATCGAACTCGGATCAATTCCAAGCGTCAGCTGTCTGACCAAGTCCTTCGACTCTTTACGATAGTCGATTTCTTGGAGAGCCTGCACCAATAGACCGGCCTCTAGGTACAGCGTACGTTTGTCGTAGTTCTCGAAGTGGTCCTCGGCAAACTCTGTGTTGTCACAGTAGTCACCAATCGCTCCATAGAGTGCAAGACGCATCGCATACTCTGGCAGTCTATCTGCGAATTTCCGGTACACAAGCTCGGACGTAGAAGGACCAACTTCGTGAAACAGGTCCACTCTCTTGGATAGTTCCTTGCTCTGCCTTGATGTAATAGGATGATGGTCAATCCAATGAATCACAGCAGATTCGGGAAACCGATCCAATGCCCTAAGTATGTCCTCGAATCGCTTAGAGTTTATTGCAATGTCGGTGACACTCACAGACTCCGGTTCGTCCTTTGCTATTCTGTATAGGTCCTGATGCAGCTGAGATGGTCTAGTGAAGTAGAAGTCCGCACCTGGGAAGGCGAGCAAGGCAATAGCACCCGAGGTGATTCCATCAAGGTCTCCATGAGTCAGTACGACCGATGTCACTGCTTAGCTCCTCCCGGGAACTCTCAACGCGCGTAGGTATCCTCGAGAGCTTTGTCCCATTCATCTGCTACTTCTGTCTTTTCCTTAGCCTTCCTGCGCGCTCGCTCACGTTCCTTACGCTTCTTTGCCGCTTCCTTGCGCTTGCGCTTCAATTCCTTCTTTCTGCGCTTGGCTTCTTCCTTCTCGGCCTTGGTGAGCTCTGTTTCCTCCAATACCTCGCGCTTTGAGAACCAACTAATGACCATAGCAGCGAACGGAAATAGGAATACAACCGGGACAAGGAACAGCAGGACTATCTCTGGTTGAAGAATCTCGACACTATTCTGGATCCCCTCGGGTAGGTTAATGATGGCTATGATTGATGGACTCATGAGAATGAAGGAGATTGCCACGACACTAAGGAAGCGTATGACTGAACCCATGACGGTGGACCCTATTACGTAGCTTGAGGACGGTGCGGCAGCCTTCGCTGTGAGTTCGTCTCTGGCCCTTGAATCAGTCTGCAGCAAATCATCAACATAGATCTGAAGGCGACGAACGTCTGATACGGCATCAAGATTCTCAAGGGCGTCTTGGCTGCCGACGACCTTCCGTTCGATTGCCTCACGAAGGAAGGAGAAGGCTATGGCGCCGGTCGTACGACTCATGGCAGTACTGCTGACTTTCTCTCCTTTCTCAATGGCATCCTGCTTTCTGGTTGCTTGGCGCAGGGCAAGTAATTGCTTCTTGAGCGTTTCTTCTCGATCTTCTACTGGCTTTCCAACCGAGTAGCTATAGATCATCTGATAGCTCAACTCAAGATATGCGAATGACACGAGAGCAAGTAGTTGAATGTTGGTTCCGAGAAACTCAATGAAGTCTGAAGGGAAAACGGTGTAATCAGGCACAATAGAAGGTCCGAGTATTGCACTGAATGTGCCCTTGAAAGTGGCTATGACAAGAATCATCTGAATCGCAATGAAAGCCCCTCCGACGAACTTGTGCTCCATTCTCACAAGGGACTGTAGAAACAATGCGACTCCGACGCCTGCACAGAGGAAGTAGACGAATGGGAAAGTGTTCTGGATGAGGGAGTCAATCACAAGGAAGATGTCCGTCGTAAAGCGGGAGAATACCTGATTAATGTCCGTGATTGGACCCGATACGCCATATGGCTGCATATACCATAGCCTGAGCACTATTGTGTTGTACAGTCCTACAATCAGTTCGTTTGGGACGGTACCCATTATAGCTGCGGCCGTCCCAGTTGTCATTGTGAATGCTACAAAGAAGAATACGAGAGACAACATCCGAAACACAGTCACAATGAAGTTGTAGGGTGCATCCCAGTGCCATACGTCGTT
>JBHLRV010000323.1:0-2911 GCA_048882205.1 Candidatus Thorarchaeota archaeon
GGTATCATAACCTCCCGAATCCTCATGCCAGTGGGAATCGAGGGTGAGGTTGTTGAGGTAGTACCTCCCGGTGACTACACAGTCCTTGATACAATATGCAAGGTGAAGGATAGCTATGGCGACGTTCATGACGTCGTGATGCTTCAAAGAACCCCAGTTCGTATTGGTCGAGCGTTCAAAGACAGAGTGCCCATGGACACGCCTCTTATTACCGGCCAAAGAGTCATTGATACATTCATGCCGCAGGCAAAGGGTGGCACTGGTGCCATACCTGGAGGCTTTGGAACAGGCAAGACAGTCGCACTTCATCAGTTTGCCAAATGGGCCGATGCACAAGTAGTCGTATACGTCGGTTGTGGAGAACGTGGCAATGAGATGACCGAAGCGCTTGAGGAGTGGCCTCATCTTAAAGACCCGAAGAGTGGCCGTCCACTCATGGAGCGTACAGTGCTAATCGCCAACACATCAAACATGCCTGTTGCAGCTCGTGAAGCATCCATCTACGTGGCTGTGACTCTTGCTGAATACTTCAGAGACCAGGGTTTTGATGTGGCCTTGATGGCAGACTCGACATCACGGTGGGCCGAGGCCCTTCGGGAGATATCAGGTCGACTGGGCCAATTGCCATCTGAGGAAGGATATCCTGCCTATCTAGGTTCCAGACTTGCTCAGTTCTACGAGCGAGGCGGAAGAGTGAGAACGTTGGGCTCAGATGAGCGGCTCGGCTCAATCACACTCTGTGGGGCGGTTTCACCCCCTGGAGGGGACTTCTCCGAACCAGTGACTCAAGCCACACTTCGAATCGTGAAAGTGTTCTGGGCATTAGACAAGGACTTGGCAGCCCGAAGATTCTTCCCGGCCATAAACTCTCTTACGAGTTACTCCCTTTATCATCCAACTCTCGAACCGTGGCACAGAGAGAACCTCGGGGATGACTGGCCTGACCTAGTGCGGGATGCCATGGCACTACTTCAGAAGGACCAAGAACTAAGAGAGATTGTGCAACTTGTAGGCCCAGACGCTCTTCCTGAGTCAGAACGTGCAACGCTAGAGGCCGCCAGAATGATCAAGGAGGACTTCCTTACACAGAGTGCACTTCATGAGATTGATACATTCTGCCCCTTAGGAAAGACGTACCGCATGCTACGCTTGATCATCAAGTTTGCGGAAAAGATGGCAGAAGCGGTGAGTCTGGGGGTGCAGGTAAGGAGGATTCTAGAGTTTAGCGTCCTCGACAACATTGCTAGGATGAAGATTACTCCATGGGATAGTTATGACTCAACGATGGACACCATCGAGAAGAAGATGGAAACAGAGTTCCAGGCTTTGTACAAAGAACTAGCTGACACTGGCATGGTGTTGTCAGAAATCGCTGAGTGATATCATTGGGAGCCAGCTTTCCATCATACAGCAGTGGTGTTTATTGGTGTCTGGTCTCACATGACTCAAGACATGAGTCGAGAACAAGAACTTGCAGAGCTTCACGAAGAGATTCTCAAGTGCACTAGATGTCCTCTAAATAGCACCCGGAAAAACGCAGTGCCTGGAGAAGGCCCGCTCAATGCGGCCGTGATGTTCATCGGTGAAGCGCCCGGTGCAAAGGAGGACGAATCTGGAAGACCTTTTGTGGGACGTTCTGGAGGTCTATTGACAGATTTGATTACTGAGATCGGACTGTCAAGAAATGAAGTATTCATCACGTCAGTTCTGAAGTCACGACCACCAAGAAATCGTGCTCCAAGAAAGAGCGAGATCGAGGCCTGTAGACCATATCTGGAGCGGCAGATACGTATTGTGAACCCAGGAATAATCGTGCTTCTTGGAGGTGTAGCCGTTTCATCTATAGTCGGGCCTTGGAAGATGTCAGAGGCACACGGTAGAGTATACGAGATAGAGGACCGAAAGTTCCTGATTACATACCACCCAGCAGCAGCACTACGATTTCCCAAGATAAGAGAGGCAATGGCAACAGACTTTTCGACACTCAAACGTGAGCTTGGGTGAGTGGTGGTTAAATTGCGCCAGATTAACAACCTGACGTGGAGTCAATGGTCCCTCTGATGACGCAGACCCCGTTCGACATACCTGCCTTTCCACCATGGTTAGAAGCCATTGACCTGATTCTGAACGTCTTCTTTGCACTCGTCGTTCGCGGATATCTAGTACTCGTGCTGGTGGGGTTCATCATCTACGTCACAGGACTAAGTGATGGTCTAGCGAAGACAATGGTCCTCTTTGGAGTGGCCTCATATGTAGCGGGGCCTTATTTGCTCGGTCTTCTTGCAGACATTGCCGGTGTACCACAGCCAACCCTCGAAGATGCAACGGTAGCATGGTTAGGGCTTCTTGGAATGACAGATGCGGAGCTGATAGATGTTCTGGTGACACTTGGCGACATCATCGTTGCTATTGCCATCCTTGCTGGTGCTATCATGTACTTCACTCCACTTGCTGGCGACCTGAAGACAAAGGGACAGTCATTGATTGTCCGAGGACTACTATTGCTTCCAATACTTGGCTTCTTTCACGTAGCCGCTTGGCTATAACAGACGAACACCAGACGGGAAGTCTTAAAACGAGCAGCAGCGTACCGAGGCGAACGAAACTCGAAAAGATGACCTCAGGCGGATTTCACGATGTCTAAATCCTCAATTGCCTATCGTACGGTATCCGATGTTAGCGGCCCTCTTCTTGTTGTGGAGAACACGCATGATGTTGGTTATAACGAGGTTGTCAAGATTCGTGCTCCCAATGGAAACCTGCTCACCGGCACCGTTCTTGAAACAGGCCGTGGAAGAGCAGTGATTCAGGTCTTTGAAGGAACGAGTGGTCTTGATACCGACGTCACTGCAGTTCGTTTCACCGGAGATACTCTAAGACTTCCTGTTTCTAGCGAGATTCTGGGTCGGGT
>JBHLRV010000324.1:0-2903 GCA_048882205.1 Candidatus Thorarchaeota archaeon
GAGGTCCGTCTCAAGACGTGGAGAAGGCTCTTCAACCAGGCGCAAGACTTGCTGGGCTTCGTTCAACGTGCAGGACTTCTACCGTACTTCAACAGACGAGTGATGGACATCATCGCACCAGACATGAACCCCGATCAGTGGGACAGACTGATTCGGCTGAGCTTTGTTAGAAACAGAGTTGATGGAACCTGGGTGCTACATGACCTCGCAGAGGAACTCGTACTAGCTGAACTTGGTCCGAAACTCGGAAGTCTAACAAGTGAGGTGGGAGAACTTCTCGAGAAGGCATCAGAAGAAGAGTCGGACTACACTCTTCTTGGACTATCCCTATCAGTTCGGGCATTGGCCGATGAAACAGATACATTGACAAGGATCGCAGATATCATCTTTGAACTTGTCTGGAGGGGGGACGCTACAGATGCGCTTGGACTTCTTGAAGCCATGAGAATTGAATCGAAGGACGGTCAAGCCGTGTTACCGGGACTCAAAGGAAGCGTTTTGCGCCGGATGGGGAGGGTTGCAGATGGTGAACAGGAGCTCCTACAAGCACTTGAGAGATTCAAGGAAATCAGTGATAGTATTCCGGACGAACTCTGGGTGCATTTTGCGAGAACTCTGACTGAGGAGGGGCGTCTGCTCGACAACACTGATAGATCCAAAGAGGCTGAGGAAACCTACCGAGAGGCTCTGGAAATTTACAGAGAACTTGACCCGAATACTCCGGGGTTTCGCACGGAGGATATGGCCTGGACTCTCCACTCGCTTGGTTGGGTCCTCTGCAACGTCAACAGATTAAATGAAGCTGAGGAGATGTACAGAGAGGATCACAGAATTCTGGTAGAATCCATTCAGACCCCGCGATATGATACTCTCTCTTCCATCGCGGAATCACTGTACATGATTGGAATGATAGGCTTCTTTGCAGGTAACACTTCAACAACTGAGCACAACTATCGAGAAGCCATCACGATCCTCAGAGAGCTTAGGAGTGATGGGACAGATGTTCAGATTCGCCTCAGAGTAGCTCTGCTAAACTTTGGGGAGTTTCTTAGATCCACAAACAGACCATACGAAGCGGAAGAGTCATTCAGGGAAGTGATTGAGATTGCTAGAGAGCTTGCTAAGAAGGAACCTGACAGCCCTGCTGCTGAGCTTTGGATAGCGGCCAACCTGGACAACCTGGCGCTGCCTCTCAAACAGACCAACAGGTACGAGAAGGCGGAAGAGGCCTACGTGGAAGCGATTCGACTGGTGAGAAACTCTTTAGAGAAGGAACCTGGTGCCTACGGGCGCGTTCTTGCCTGGGTTCTCCTTGATTATGCTGTGCTTTGTCGGGAAACTGGTCAGATTCCAGATGCCGAGAAAGCATGTCGCGAAGCCTTGGCGATTCACAGAGATCTTGCTCGCAAGTCCCCTGGGAGACACCTGAGCAAGACGGCATGGAATCTTAACAATCTGGCAGTACTCCTCAGACAGATTGGTGAAATATCTGAAGCCGAGGATGCGTACCAGGAGGCACTTGGGATTGCCAGAGAGATTGTCCACGGGGCTCCAGAAGCTGTCTTCATGAGAGACCTCCTCTCCACTGTCCTGAGCAACCTCTCCGTCCTTTACAGACAGACTGGAAGAATCCCGCAGGCAGAGGAGACTCTTATTGAAGCGCTCGAGATCAGAGACAAACTTGCTGAGAAGTCTCCCGAGCTCTTCCTACATCGTGTTGCCACGTCACTCAACAATCAGGGTGTGTTGCTATTCAAAACGAGCAAGACGAGTGAGTCAGAAGACGTGTTCAAAAGGGCGATCCAGCTCCGCAGAGAACTCGCCAAGAAGTCTCCAGACCTATATAGGCCAGGTGTCGCTTCGACGCTGTCCAATCTCGGCATATTGTTCAGACGAACTGGTAGACTAGAAGAATCTGAGGCTGTGTATCGTGAGGCAATCGAAATTGGGGAAGACCTAGTGTTGAAAGCACTGGCAGTCTACAGGAATGACTTGGTGAGAACACTCTCTAACTATGCCATTCTGATCAGAGAAACCGATGATGCATCTGACGACATGCAAAGGATACGGAACCGAATTCTTGAGCTGGGTGTCGAGAGCATGAATGAGGCCGAGAACTGGTCAGAGGAAGAAGAGGACGAGGCCAATGCTCCAGGAGGAGTCTAGCACATTTGAAGGGCGCATCAGGAGTATTATGAGTCAGTACCGCTCACAAGCCAGGCGAAGTTCACGAATCTGCTGCCTCTTCATATAGGCCAGGTACTCAAAGAGTCCACTAACAAGTTCAGACTTCGCCTTCGTCGCCAGCCGCAAGTACATCGTGTACGTATTGATACTCTCTCTCAGAACCTTGTTGCACACGAAGATTCTCGGATCCGTATCTTCCCTCGAGATATCAAAGGGTGTTGGATTAGGAACTGAGTCGCGGTCCTCCAGTTGTGACAGTTCATCAAGCTCATCAACTATTCCAGTTATCATCATGTGTTGAAGCTTCTCTATCATCCATGACTCAGATTTGACAAGGCAGGCCAGCAATGACTTCACCTCTGGCATCTTTGCAGTTTCGTTCAGGCTCACGAAGAGCCTGTGTTGGGATCTCGCGGTGGATATGGCAAGCCTGAGCATCGGTTTAAGAGGGTCTTTCCTACTCACTGTAATCCTTTCTATGCGACAGTAAGAAGAAGATAGCACTTTTTGTCACCAATTCTGGTATACTAGTCTTCCTCAAAGCGTCCAATCCGGCAAAGTGATATGGACCTCATGTCCGCGCACAGCGAGAGGAGGATCAAACTTGGCAGACATCGACCGACTAGACAAGCAGATGCGCTTCATTGTAGAAATCGACAAGCTCAAGCAGATTCTAAGACAATCGGCGCTCGTAGACCGAAGCAGACAGGAGAATG
>JBHLRV010000325.1:0-2902 GCA_048882205.1 Candidatus Thorarchaeota archaeon
CGAGGTACACGTCCTTGACTTCGGCCACCAGTACTCACCTAGAACCACATCGTCGCATCTGCCTCTAGGACTAAATCGTTGAGCGTCGCCGCTCCAACGATATCACATCCCTCAACAAGCTCGACCTTTTCCCATCCAAGCATCTGCTTTGAAGCCTCGCAGACGTACACCTTAATGCCCATGTCCATTGTCTTCTGAAGCATCTCAGCGACGCTCGGAAAGTCACCAACTTTGATCTTTTCGGCTGCTCCGGGCTGGAGTATCCTGAGACCCTGTCCGAGATAGTAGATCTCGGCCTTGATGTCCATCGCCTTTGCGCTTTGGGCTAGGACTAGAGGCGAGTATTGACGTTCTGGGTCGTCACTTGTCTGGACGTAGAGTATACTGCTCAATGATGACTCACTCCTTCTTTCTGATCAAGAACCTCTGGGTGCCGTCCTCCAATCGTTCAAAGCTAAGCAGATGATTTCCTGTACGCTTGCAGAATCGTTTGATGTCCTCTTCCGCAGCTGGGTCATCGGCGAGCATCTCTAGTACCTCGCCTGGTCCTATGCTGTCTATTGCTTCTCTGGCTTGGAACAACGGTTGCGGGCAATAGAGTCCCAAGCAATCAAGAGTTTTCACTGGCTCAACACTTGTCATGGAGGCGTTCACCTAACCATTGTGAAATAACCATTGTTAATTCCTTATAACTTCATCGTTGAGGACTCCACGGAACTTCCCGTTTGCCCCTCTTTCTGGAAATGCTTTTAGACGGAGACGCCCTCTTGATGGAGAGCGTATTCCGCCTCGTGGCCAAATGGGCAGAAACCGAGTCACAACTGTCCTGCCAAAGCCGCACGCGAGATTCAGAACAGTTCAGGAAGAGAGGAGTCTTGACAGGTACACCGAGCGAAGAACTGTCCCGCGCAGAATCGATGCTGGACAAGGGGGAATACAAGGCGGCACTCAAGGTTATGAATGCTCTATCAACTGGAAAGGGGCTCTCAGCAGAAGAAGAAATGAAACGCGTGCTTCTTGAAACTCATGTGAGTCTTAAACTTGGAGAATTGGAGAGAGCTCAATCGCTGATAGAAGAAGCTATGCAAGTCGCCCGTCAATTAGAGAACCCTCTGCTGTTGATCGACGCCCTGACTCGGAAGGCCGAGGTTTCTTGGAGCTCAGGGAGAATGGATGCCGGACTTGCGGCAGTGGATGAATCCCGTCGATTACTTGAAGAAATCCAAGATGAAACGCTGAAGACCAATGAAGGAGAAATCAGAAGGAGAGAGGGCGACCTTCTTATTCAATCCGGTATCCTTCATTGGTATAAGGGTAGTCTAGAGAAGGCCCTTGAGTTGCACCAGCGTAGCTTGAGAATAAGAGAAGAACTAGGCAACAGGCGAGGCATCGCTGATTCGTTGAACAATCTGGCTCTAGTCTATCTGTCCAAGGGTGAATATGATACTGCAGTAGAGTACATTAAGCGGAGTCTCAGAATCAGAGAGGACCTTGGCAACAAGGCGGACATCGCCTCCTCATACAACAATCTAGGCAATGTATACGTTGCGAAAGGCGACGTAAACCTAGCACTAGAGTATCATGAGCGTAGTCTAAGAATCCGGGAAGAGCTCGGGAATAGACAAGCAATTGCCATGTCACTTCTCAACGTTGGCAGTCTTAACCAAACAAGCGGTAACCTTAGTGTGGCACTGGAGCACTACCACCGCAGCTTGGAAACCTACGAGGAGCTGGGCATACCCCATATGATTGCTCTTGCCCTTAACAACCTGGGTAGTGCCTATCAGAGGAGGGGCGATCTCGACAAGGCTCTTGAGTATCACAAACGAAGTCTAGCAACAAGAGAAGAGCTGGGCAGTATGCTGGACATCGCATTATCCCTTCTTAACATTGGGTATGTGCATTGGAGAAAGAACGACTTTGGTCAAGCTATGCATCATTATCAGCAGAGTCTGGAGATCTATGAGGAGGTAGGGAATGAACCGTTTGCGGCCATACCCCTGTACCATCTCGTCCTAGTTGCTTTGGACTCTGATGATCGAGAAGGGGCTGCCCAGTATCTCGAGAGATTCAAACGAATTAACGAGAGTGTCGACAATCGGACAATCGACCAGCGTTACCGTGTGGCCGAAGCACTCTCTCTGAAGAAGAGCAAGAAGACACGGGAACGCGTGAAGGCGGAGGAGATTCTTGAACGCGTAGTTTCCGAGGAGGTCATTGATCACTCTGTCACTGTCACGGCCATGATCCATCTTTGTGACCTGTTATTATTGGAACTGAAGCTGACAGGAGATGAAGAAATCCTTGAGAAGACAAAGGAGCTGACACAGAAGATTCTTGAAGTCGCCAACAAGCAGTCTTCACACACACTTCTGGTCGAGTCCTACATATTGCAGTCAAAGCTTGCACTCGTTGAGTTTGATGTTGATCAGGCGAGGATCCTTCTGGCTCAGGCACACGTAATTGCCGAGGGGAAAGGGCTTGAGAAGTTGGTCCAAACGGTTGCTGAGGAACGGGAGCTACTTCAATCCCAACTAAAGAGGTGGGAGAGTATCGTTCAGCAGCAACCCTCAGCTAAGGATATGATTGACCTTACACAGCTGGACTCTCTTCTTGAGCGAATGATTCGCAAGACAGTTTCTGTTCTTGCAGAGCAAGATGGTAGGACACTGGGAGAGGTTGCACCGAGGAAGAAATACAGGCTTACATATCAGGACATCCTCGCGGACTCTGGGAAGAGTGAGAGGGACAGATTCAGAGTAGGGATAGCCCAGATAGGGCTGTCCCAGAGTGGAGACATTCTTGGAGAGATGTATGAGGAGAAGAAAAGAGGACTCTTCAGCATTCGGAAGGGCCAGGTCGAAGATATTCGCAAGAAGGCTCGAGAAATGATAAAGGCAGC
>JBHLRV010000326.1:0-2900 GCA_048882205.1 Candidatus Thorarchaeota archaeon
CAAGGAGGCAAGACAACAAGAACTTGGGCCATTGTGCTTATCTTGGCAGTATTAGCGGTAGACGGACTCTTCTTCCACGTGATCTTTCCCCAGCTATCGGACCTTCAACTCCAACTTGCGGGCACAGCAGCTGGTTCTGTAGCAGCCATCAGTCTAATCATAGCGGGATGGTTCAGAACTAGATTGCCATTTAAGGAAGGAAACCGTGAAACCTCGTTGATTGTAATAGGCTTCACACTGTTCGTGGCTGCCTCGTTTCCCGCCATCATGTCACTGTTCATTGCAGAGTACTTGTGGGCATTGGCAATGGTCTTCCAAGCTGTTGCATTTCTAGCTTTCACCCTTGCGGTCGCGACGCCAAGGCTCATGACTCTTGGAATGAACTATGAAACGTCATTTGGCGTTCCCGGAGTTCTGAGCCTGTTGGCATTTGTGCCTTTCATGGTAAGCATCTTCACTGTCTCCCTTGTACCTGACTTCTTTGCTGTCGAACTAGGGGCCTATTTCATTTCCCATACCGGAGCAGCGTTTCTGTCAGCGATAATGGCCTTCTTAGTCTATGAGTACAGCAAGCGCAAGCCTGCTTGGGTTCACTATCCCTTGATTCTCCTATTCTTGTCATGGGCTCTCATAGAGGCCTACATTGTGCTTCTGGGGAGAGCTGAGGAATTGGCAGTGTTGGGGGAGTCAGTTGTCCCTTACATAGTAGGAAGCATTGTTTCGATATTGGCGCTGGCCGGAGGCATCTACTGGACTGAGAGACCTCCGTCCCAAGAAGTAATGAATAGACCTTGGGTCTGGATTTCTACACGACTTGCAGTTGTCATGGTTGTGCTGGTAGGGGGCCAGATTCTGGAAGATATCATCCTTGGAGGCAGCCCTGGGTTGGTTGGTAGCCCTCTGGGGAGAGTAGTGCTTCTCGGTGCCAATTTCGTTGCCATGTTCGCGTTCACGTACTTGACTTTCCTTCTAGCAAGAAAACGTGGAAGTTGGAGAACCATTGAAGGTCTCGCAGTTGGTTTCCTGGCAGTTTGGATTGTCCCCAACGTCTTGAAAGGGAACTTCGATGATTGGGTTGCCGGATGGTGGGCCGCTGAGGTGTTCTTACTTGTTGGCCTACTCATCGGTCCCGCCCTAATTGGGGCTCTCTATTTGCAAGAGATGTTTCGAGCAGAAGAGTCCAGGCGCAGGGCAACTTTGTACAGTGACATACTCGTCCACGACGTGTCAAATCTCCATCAGGCACTAGCGTTGGCGTTGGGCCTTCTTGACATTGACGATATTCCTCAAGAGGTACGAGGGGACGCCTTGGAAGATGCTAGGTCCTGTCTGCGGCGGGCAGATCAGCTGGTTAAGAACGTCAGAGGATTGGGTTTCGCGGACAACGAAGACGAGATCTCTCTGGAGCGAATTGACCTTGTTAGATCGGTAGAACAGGCATTTGGTCAACTTGTCATGGAGAAGCCAGATACGACCGTTGAGTTCTCAGTCAATAAGAGTACCGGCAAATGCTATGTCTTGGCAAATAGCTTACTCATGGACCTGTTCTACAATCTATTCAAGAATTCAGTCATGTACTCTCCCGACCAGAAGAGGATTGAAGTCGAAGTTGAGATGGTCAGGACTGAGGAAGAGAGCTGGTGGCAGACAAGAGTCGTAGACTATGGAAGAGGTATAGAACCCGAGCGCAAACATGACCTCTTTCGACGTTTCATGAGAGGGGCAGAAGGTTCTGGATTGGGTCTCTCTGTCGTATATGCCCTGGCGAGGACATACGGCGGCAACGTGACAGTCGAAGATAGAGTTCCAGGTGACTATTCCAAAGGGACTGTACTCGTGGTGACAATCCCGGCTTATGTCCAAGACGACGAAGATGTCTAGGGAGCGTTCGGCATTGCTCAGCCTGACTTCATGAACCTCCCAATTATCTCGTCTTGTACGTCCTCAGAGAGGTCAACAAAATAGGCACTGTAACCTGCTACCCTCACGATGAGATTACTGTGTGCCTCAGGATTCGACTTGGCGTCAATCAGCCGCTGAGAGTCCATCATGTTGAATTGAATCTGCATTCCTCCCAGCTCAACATAGGACCTGAGAAGAGAAACCAAGGTTTCGAAACCCTCTTCGTTCTGGACAAAGCCAGGATCTAGTGCCAAGGTAAACGCAATTCCGTTTGGATAAAGGGCATAGTCCACCTTGGTCGCGGAACGAATAGCTGCAGTCAGTCCAGCCGTTGTGGACCCTATCGCAGGAGAAGCTCCATTGCTAAGAGATGTGGTCGGCATGCGTCCGCTTGGAAGAGCGCCTGTGAAATACCCAAACGGGACATGTGTTGAAACTGAGTACATTCCAGGAATGAACGAACCTCCTCTGATGTTCCTATGCTTCTCCACCTCATTGCTGTAGATGGATGCAACACGTCTTGCATACTCGTCTGCAAGCTTCTCATCGTTTCCATATTTCGGAGCTTTGTTCAGAAGTGACTGTCTAATGGACTCGTGACCTTCGAATCCCGCTTTGATTGCCTCAAGCAGATTCTCAATACTGATCTTCTTCTCACCAAAAACAAGTTGATCAATTGCAGCAAGAGAGTCTGCTACATCGGCCATCCCAACACCCTGAACACCCGTGAAGTTGTACCTTGCTGAGCCCGTTGTGATGTCATTGCCTAATGTGAAACAGTCCTCAACACATAACGATAGGAACGGCGTGGGCTTCAGTTCCATGTTAGTCTTCTCGAAATGGTTTGATCCTTCAGCCATCAGTCCCACCAAGTAGGATACTTGTTTCCTGAAGGCCTCCACGAAATCATCGATTGAATTGAAGGTAAGCGGATCGCCGCTCTCAACTCCGCGTTTCTCTCCCAAGAGGATGCTTTCGCCATTGTTCAATGCAAGTTC
>JBHLRV010000327.1:0-2892 GCA_048882205.1 Candidatus Thorarchaeota archaeon
CTTGTAATCGTAGAGAGCACAGTCCCAGTCGGGACGACCGACCGACTGGCAAGATACTTTGAGAAGAAGAGTGGTAAGAAGCTGGACAAAGACTTCTGGTTTGCTCATTGCCCTCAGCGCGTGCTTCCTGGGAGTATTGTACAAGAGATGAATGACAATCATCGCCTAGCAGGCGGAGTCACAGAGAAATCAACGTCGCTTGCTCTCGCATTCCTAGGAACAGTCTTGGCTCCGGAACTACTCCATCCTACGACTGCCAGGGTTTCAGAAACCGCAAAGTTGGCGGAGAACGCGTTTAGAGACGTCAGTATCGCATATGCCAACGAGCTTGCTCACATCTGTACGGCACTCTCTATTGACGTGATGGAGGTGATAGCCTTGGCCAACCTACATCCACGTGTGAACATCTTAAGTCCAGGTCTTGGGGTTGGTGGCTACTGTCTGCCAAAGGATGGATGGATTCTAGTACAGTCCGCACCTGGAGATAGCGACGAGGGCGTTTTGATACAAGCGGCTCGCCAAGTCAACACCGGAATGCCTGCCCATGTGTCAAAGAGAATAAGGGATGCAATATTGGACCTGTCTCTGAAGCCGACAGTGGGTCTGCTCGGAGTGAGCTTCAAGCCAAATGTATCAGACACACGGAACAGCCCTTCGCTTGAGCTGATAAAGCTCCTTTGGGCGACAGGAATTGAGGTCGTGGTCTACGACCCGCTCGTGGACAAGGAGCACGGAGATAGGACCGTGAATAGCCTGAGCGAGATTCTGGCTTCCTGCGACATCCTAGTTCTGGGCGCAGCACACGATGTACTGATTGAGGAGCTGGGCGCGAGAAGTCTCGATGAAACTGTTCTTGTGGATCCAGCCGGCAAAGTGCCCCATCTCAGTGATAAGGTCAGAAGATACGTGGGCCTCAGCATATAGATGCACAATGACAGAAACATGCGACAACCATACATTACAGACAGTTTTCGGAGCAACTCATCACACTTTCGCTGCTGATTCATTTCGCCCTCAGACTTAATTCGGGACGTAGCACTACGGTTTGTGGTGATCGCATGGGAATTCTTGGGACTCAGGCAGATACAATCTTCGATGTCAATCTGATTATTCAGACTGTGCTGATCGCTGCTCTCATTGTAGGCTACTACTCAATGAAACCTCGAAGGCTTCTCAAGCGCCATGGCATTATCATGGCCGTAGGCACCATGGCGAACTTGGCGGCTGTACTGGCGATTATGCTCCCATCCCTGATATTGAATTGGAATGCAGTGGTTTCAGAACCTACCAATCCCGGAGTCTTGATCACTCTTGTTCACGTTGTCGCTGGCACCATAGCGATACTTGTTGCGGCTAGGTTCAGTCTTCGCTTCTTGCTCGCTCTGCAAAGAAGCAAACCTCTTATGTGTGGTACACGCCGATTCATGTATCTGACCCTGGCAACGTGGTTGACCAGTCTGGCTCTAGGTTACGGATTCTATATCTTCTATTACCTGTAGGACCACACCAACAGCACAGCTATCATTCAATTGAGAGTTGGGTATTCTGGTGAGTATGCCTATACTTGTAGTTGCACCGTATCGGTTCCAAGAACCAAATGCTTAATGTGAACGAGTCACCGACTCGAAGTGAGTCAAGATGAAGAAACTACTGGTCACTCTGACAGTGGCAGAGAGCAAACGATTGATTGCCAAGGGATTGCTTGCGACAGAGGGTGTGAAGAGAGCCCTCAAAGAGGGATATCTCTGCATCACGATGGGCACAACGTCGGCGTATCTCGCAGAGGAGTTGCTTGGAGAGTATGATAAGACCCGGCATATTGCAGGGATTGTTGTACCAAAAGGGCTAGCAGTGACAGATCGTACTAGACGCTTCACAGACGCCATATTTCACAAGGGTGCGTACGTTGAGGGAAAGAAAGTAGTGGACGTTCTTGACAAGCTCGGTCCGGGTGATGTGATCATCAAGAGTGCAAATGCACTTGGAGCAGACTACGTTCCCATAGTACTGCTCGCGAGTAGGACTGGAGGCACCGTGGGTACATTCATGGGGTCGGCCGCAGCGAAGAACATCACAGTGCTCATGCCTGTTGGGCTGGAGAAATGCATTCCAACTAGCTATGAAGACTTCTGCTCTGAATTCGGAATGGATGACTGGGACTATGCAATAGGGACTCCAGTGGGAGCCGTTTCTGTCCCTGGAGCAATCACATTCACCGAGATAGAGGCTCTAGACGCACTATTCTCTGTTTCAGTGATGCCAATCTCGGCAGGAGGAGTAAACGGTGCTGAAGGAGCTATAACGCTATACATTACTGGCGATGACAAGAACATCAGTGCAGCCTACAAATTCCTCAAGGGAATCAAGGGCGAGCCCCCCTTCCCACATGTGGAGCACATTACATAGACAGGAGCTCATGGAGAGAAACAAGGAGCATCAGACACCATGCCTGAAAACGTGATTAAGACCGAACAACTAACCAAGATATTTGAGAAGGGTAAGAAACGGGAGGTCGTTGCACTCAACAGTGTGAGTCTAGAGATTAAGCAGGGAGAAGTGTTTGGCCTCCTAGGACCCAACGGTGCTGGCAAGACCACACTTATCCGGGTGCTTGTCGGACTTTTGACTCCGACATCAGGAAAGGCATGGGTGCTTGGACATGATGTTGAACAAGACATTGACTACATTCGGGAGAGAGTGTCCCTGCTGCCGCAGGAGGCTGGAATCTACGAGCGACTTACAGCTCGAGAGAACTTGGTCTATTATGGTGGAATGTATGGCATCCCTGAGGAGGATCTTCAGAAACGAGCTGACGGATTGTTGGATATTGTTGACCTTAGAGATAGAGAGGACCACCAGGTAAGAGGGTTCAGTGGAGGTATGAAACGAAAG
>JBHLRV010000328.1:0-2876 GCA_048882205.1 Candidatus Thorarchaeota archaeon
GTCAATTCTCCAGATATCTGGATTATGTGGGTCTGGATGATCATCATTGAGCGTCGGATGCATGAGAAGGACAGCAGGGTCACACACGTATAGACACATTCTGCAGTCACGCGGGTCAGTACTTGCCCCTGAATGGCATTTTGAGTAGTCGAATATTATCTTGGTCTTTCTCATGTCATTCCACCTCATCTAGTATTTCCCTGCTAGACCGGGCACTGACTCCCTTGGCACAAGGTTCATGGCATCATGCTTGCAGGCATGGCGGCACACACCACAGCCAAAGCACTTGTCAAGGTCAACAATGACCTTGTCAATCGATGGAAGGTACCTAAGCGCTTTGAACTGGCACATTCGAACGCAGTCCTTGCAGCCTTGACAGTTGTCGCGGCCGATGTCAACGAGATACTCACCCTTGTACACTGTTTCAAGATCAAAGTCGTTCTTGAGACGCAGACCTCCGCACTCAGGAGTTTCACATGAACAGATTGCATTGATGTAAGGCACGGGCTGAAACCAAACGGACGCCACGTATCCTCTCTTATTCTGTTCCTCCAGAGCAGCGATTGCCTCCTCTCGGTCCAGTCGGTACTTTACATTCTCGGGGATATACCGCGTGTGTTTCTCAATTACCTCTGACAACTGCCCAAAGTTGATGCAGACTGCGTCCTTCACTCCTCTCTGCATCCAACGACAGACGCAGTAGTTCTTGATGATCGGCTCTGCGGCAAGATTGCCCATTATGTGCTGAGCATCCTCAAGAGGTATGACCTGTCCAAAGTGTCCATCAGCACGCACAGGATTTCGCCTAGGACCCTCGCTGTGAATCTGGTTCTCAACCTTCCATCTGATAATGCGGCCAATGATTGGCATTTGCATCTTATACCCGAGGCCGATAGAGTTGAATCCGAGAATCTTTCGAATGAACAGAGTTTCCATATGTTTCCACTGTTCTTCCAAGTATTCTCTGGCGTTGATTTCGTCAGCCAATTCGTCGGAATAGAGTCTGGCGTTGTTGTACCACTTACCGCCGTCACCATGTTTGAAGCACCATTTGCACAAGAAGCATCACCGCGGTTGTTCGCTAAAGTGATGCGACCCTCGACGCGGTATTTTAAGGTTCTTAGAATCTAAACACAATGACCGGTGAGATACAATGAATCTGTGAGTCTCCACGGAGTTTCGATTGCTTGTGTTTGTATTAGGTGGCCTTCTTGTCATCTAGCCATTGGAGGTTGTCTTTGTCTAGACGCTTTATTCGAGTCTTAGACAACCATTGTTCAAACTCAGCCAGGTCCTCAACTCCGCCCTCTGCAACTGCTCTATAGATTAGATTGCTTATCCCGTTCTGAAGAAGACCGCGAATGTGATAATGCCTCTTGATGTTGAGAATCGCGTCCCGTTGGGTCTCGTCCAACTCTCCTTCCAAGGCTTCTACAAGGGCAAATCCCGTTGTGCTCACATTGGTCGTTAGCCAAAGGTCAATGCTCCATGGCCCTGATTCTCCTTGATAATCATCAATTCCCAGCTTGATGGAGTCCTGCTCACGATAGTCCGTCACTCGAATCTCTTTGATTCCTTCCATGCGCAATAGCACTGCAATGAGATGTTGTGTTGTTTCCATCAGGTCACCAAGTAGAATCAGCGCATGGATGTCGATGTCCCTCTTCACTATCAAGTCGAGGGCTACACTCCCAACAACTCGAGCATGACCGTACGCGTTCAGAAGATCTAGAATGTCTAGTGTTTCGACTATTCGTTCGGCTTCTTCTTGGAGATTGCTACTGTCAGTCATGCTGGCACCAGGTGAAGTTCAGTTGGAAACATGCCTCGATTGGATTCAGAACGTCTAAGGTATATGAGCTCATTTCATATGGACCGCTACGCGGTGACAGTCAAATTAGGTCCATTTGAGCCCAAGCAGTTGCTCAGTTACGTGCCATAGACGCTTCTGCGCCTCCTCATCATACGAGGCTTCCGAGGACCGCTGCTCCTGCTTCTTGGCAAAATACTTCCCGGTCATACCTTCTACCTCAGTAGAAGACGCGACATAGACTGAGGTTTCAGCACCCTCTCTTGGACTGATTTGGAGTGGCCGGACCATCTTGAACATGATCTTATTACGAAGCCCCCCCATGCTGCTGCCCATGTTTGTAGCCGCGAAGCCGGGATGGACCACATTCACAGATACTCCTGTGCCCTCGAGACGCCGGGCCAACTCATAGGTGTGCATCACAACCATTAGTTTCGCGTCACCGTAGGCGCTCATTCCACGATACTTTCTCTCATTTTGTAGGTCTTCAAAGTCCACTTTTGCCCTGAAGTGTATGCCTGATGTGAGGTTGATTACTCTGGACGGAGCACTTGCCTTCAGTACTGGGAGAAGCTCGTGGGTTAGAAGGAATGGTCCGATGTAGTTCACAGCAAGTGTCTGCTCAAATCCATCAATAGTGACCTGGCGTTTGTGATAGGCAGCGCCGGCATTGTTGATGAGAACATCTAATCGATCATGCTTTGCTACGAATTCTTTGGCAAACTGACGTATTGAGTCGAGAGAAGATAGGTCGCATAACATCAGATCAATCCGATTTCTCTTGGTCTTGTCAACAATGTCAGACCGGGCCGCTTCTCCACGTTCCGCATTGCGAACGACCATGACTACAGTTGCATCCAATTCTGCCAATGCGAGCGCGGTTTCCTTGCCGATGCCAGAGTTGCTCCCAGTTACTATGCAAACCTTTCCATTCATGTTGCTGACATCTATCGCTTTGTTCTCGTTTGTCGCCACACAATCACCCTTTGCACAGGTCTAATGCTCCGGGCAGTGGAGCTACACTTAACATCTTTGCTGAATGATCTTCAGAATAGGTATTTGCGAG
>JBHLRV010000329.1:0-2869 GCA_048882205.1 Candidatus Thorarchaeota archaeon
GAATCGGTTCATCAATGTTGGGCGGCGTACATGCTGCAACAGTTGCGTCAGAAGCGCTTGAGCGAAATGACACCTCAATGGAGTCACTCTGGGACTACAATCCTCGATATATGGAGAGCTACGGTATCAAGCAGGCCTCATTGGATGTCTTTCGATGGTTCTTGCTAAACGTGACCAACGAGGACATTGATTTTGCATTCAAGAAGGGAATTGTGAAGGGCATGGACCTTCTGAGTGTGAGCATCACAGGCAAGATGGAGATTGGCACAGGCGAGAAATTCAAACGACTCGTGGCTGGCATAGGAAAGGTGCCTCTACTTATGAGGGTCAACAGGGTGGCCAAGCTCATGGAGCAGATAAAGGATGCATACCGACAGTATCCTGATTCTCCAGAGGGACTTGCTGATTGGAAGTCCCGTCTTACGCCAATCTATGATGCAGCCAAGAATGCCTAACAAGGCAGTCGAGTGATAGAATGAGATGTGTTGGAGTTTCCTCCGGCGTAGACCTCTTCGCTCAGAAAGACTCCTACTTCTCCTACTTCAATAGTCCTTACATTGGACACAAGAGGTGCTCTGCCATTGACATCTACCCTTCCCACGGGGACTGGGGCGGACCTGCCTTCTCTCCGATAGACGGGAAGGTCGTTTCGATAAGGAGGATCTCGATGGGCATTGGGAAGGTCTTCCCAACAGAGGATTCAGACTATGCTATTGCAATCAGACCTGAAGGATTGGACAAGATTGTGAGAGTTCTCCATTGCACTCCTGGAGTGTCAAGAGGCGACGAGCTGGCTAGAGGCGATGAGATTGGCCGCATCCTACGCTCTCGCTTCTTCTGCTTCTGGACGGGACCTCATTATCATGTCGAGGTTATGGATGAGAAGAACTTCAGAAGGTCTTCCCAATCAGATCCGATTAGTGTGGACCTGCCGAGGGCGACCGCGATTGACAAAGGCGGTCAGAAGAAGCTAGAGTGCCAAGTGACTGGGGTATCAACAGAACTACTGACTGGTGTCTTGACAAACTGGTCGTACGCGAGAGTGGGGGACTTGTACGGGCATTTGGCCTTGGTTGAAGGTGCATCGGATGTGGGAATCCTCGACGGAGGAGTCCCACACTACAATCATGGTGGCATCGTTGGAGGTGCTAATGACTGCGAAGGCAGAAACGTTGTTGTCTGGAGTAAACAGATAGGATTAGTCACGGCTATCCATCATAGCTTCTTGCAGTTCGAAACCTCAAGCACCTTCACACCGAAGGTAGATGACATCCCAATTCTTGGAATCTCCTGCTACCTATTCTCCAGAAGTCAGACAGTCAAGGGAATGCCCCCCATCTACATGATTCCAGAGAAGTACGGCCAGTTTGAGGGAGTATACAATGAAGGTGATGTGGTCATGATGTCTTTTGACTAGACACCTGGATGCAATCAAGTATGTTCATGCACCCAATGTCTTACCCAGTCAACTGGTGCACGTAACGCAAGTCTTGGTCCTGAGAATCGCATGACGCTTCTAATCTCATCTCTCATAGCTGGTCGATAGCAATGAATCTCACACTTTCTGCAAGTGGGTTTGTCTTCACCGTATCTGCAGTGGTCAAGTCGTTTTTGGCTATAGTCTAAGAGCTCGGTACAACCGTCACAGAGAGCACCGGAGGGCGTTTCATGTCTGCTGTTGCAATAGAAATCGATCATGCGTTCAACAGTCTTCTTCTCTCCTGCTATCTTGGGCCCGTTGTTGTGTTTCTGTTCACCATTCATTTTCCGACACTCTAGACTTGGTGCTTTCGGCGTGTCCGGACTCTCTTCTTATCAATGCTAGTATAGGTCTAAATGCCATATTCAGACTACTGGACAAGACTGTCCATAGTAGCAAACACTAGTAGGCAGACCTAGCGACACGGTTATAGCATCATAACGCTGTCTGCTCACGATTGCCTTGGTCGAGAAGATTCGGCTCTCGTTGGGGACAGCGATTCAGCTAGGTTTGGAGGCCGGTACTCTAGACTCATGTTTCACAACCGCGTTCCTCATGACCTACAGAAAGGAGAAGTGTAGTGCTAATTGCGCTTTCTGCCCGCAGGCAAGAGAGAGTTCCTCCTCATCCGACCGCCTCTCAAGGATTGCCTGGCCAGAATACTCCATTTCCGAAGTCCTTGCTGCTCTACAGCGAGTTGATTCATTTCAGAGGTTTTGTATCCAGTCTTTGAACTATCCAGGTGCATTTGATGATGTCGAGAGCATAGTCAATGGACTCCGTCTACAGACTGAACTGCCAGTTTCGGTTTCTATTCACCCTCTCGATCCCGTTCAGATGAGGAGAATTCACAAAGCAGGTGTCAACAGCATTGGGGTTGCCATAGATGCATGCACACCTCATCTTTTCGACTCAGTCAAAGGAAAGTCAAGAGGAAGTGACTATCGCTGGGAGAAGCACCTGAGGGCTCTAGAGGACGCCCTAGAAGTCTTTGGTGAAGGAAACGTGACGACCCATCTTGTTATTGGGCTGGGAGAAACTGAATTGGAGGCAGCCAAGTTCATCATTTCGATGCACAAGATAGGTGTCAGCGTCGGGTTATTCGCTTTCACAAGTGTTCGAGGAACTGCCCTTGAGAACAGTCCATCCCCAGATATTTCCAAATATAGACGGATACAGGCCTTCAGACATCTACTATCGAGAGGCTTCATTGACGAGAACCATATCAGTTCAAATTCGCTAGGTGAGCTCAGGATGGATGTCGACCCCCTTCTTCTCAGAGAGGTCCTGTCATCGGGCCAAGCATTTCAGACTACGGGCTGTAAAGGCTGTAACAGGCCGTTTTACAACGAGAGTCCTCGTGGACCCTGGTACAACTACCCTCGACCG
>JBHLRV010000330.1:0-2855 GCA_048882205.1 Candidatus Thorarchaeota archaeon
CCAAGGAGAACAATCTAAGCTCTCTGATGGCGACCTGATAGTTTTCATGATAGCCGCAGTTGGAGGCTGAAGAACCTCACTCTTTCATTCTACTCTAGACAGTTCGGCTCAAGATTTGTCCTAAAGACTGTTTCAGCAGGGAATGTTCTACGGAATTGGCTTTTCCTTATGGAGTTCGTGCGGATCTTCCCCTTCCTTGAGCTTTTCTTCCCACCATGAATCGGCTGCAACGATTTCCTCCGTCGCCTTGGAAACATCTCCAATCTGACCCTTTGGTACTACCACTACTCCGTCCCCGTCCCCTACAATTAGATCGCCGGGGAACACAGTTACTCCCCCGCACTTAATTGGTTCTCCCATCGATTCGACATTCAGACGCCCCCTCAGCGTGCCTGGGTGTCGACCTCGCGCGAACACTGGAAAGTTCTGCTTGTCAACGTCTGCCATATCCCTCACTGTTCCGTCGACTACTGCTCCAACCGCACCTTGCGACATTGCGATGCGAGTCACTATCTGGCCCCAACCGGAACAATCAGTGGCTCCCGACATGTCAATCACTATCACGTCAAACGGCTTGGCCTTTGATGCAAGAGACATGAAAGTGACAACCTGCTCTTCGTCATAGGGATGGTTCGCAGGAGAACGTACGGTCTTCGCTGTGCTCGCAAATCCAATCACTTTTTCGTTCTTGCCTATGGGTCCAATGCCGTTGTCCATGCATACCGCACCAATTCCTACAGCATCAGAAGCATCAGATACTGCGGCTGCATAGAAATCGGTGAAACGCTCAACGATGTCTCGTCGTTTGCTCAATACTACCTCACCTTTGGGATTCTATTCGCCAATAGCGGACAATGAAGAGAGTCGACCCATAAGCCTGCTTAAATCATCTTCGATGTTACCAGGTGGAATCAGTTCACTAGTGGAACATCTCATGAAACGGATGCTGGTGATGTCGACAAAGCCCACATGAGTAACTGTGCCTGAATCTTGGAAACTAGTCTTCAGGCAGGTAGTCCGGCTCAGTGATTTCCATGTCGGCGATTCCAGCTGAAACAGCCATCAGTTCGGCTACGTCAAGAACTCTGACGTTCGCATCGGCATCGTAGGTTGCATGTGTCAGATTCAACTCGCAAGCAGGGCAGACTGTTGCGACAATCTCGGAGTCCGTTTCAATGACGTCCGCAAGTCGTTCCCGATACACCTGCTCAGAATACTGAGGATACATCAGCTTGACACCTCCCCCCCCACCGCAACAGAATGAGGTTTCCCTACTCCGAGCCATTTCCCTCAACTCGATACCAGGGATGGCCTCAAGCGCAATCCGAGACGGATCATAGATATCCCTGTACCTGCCAATCTCGCAAGGATCATGGTAAGTCACTCGTTTCTTGACCGCCTTCTTGAGCTTGACCCTCTTCTCTTTGACGATTTCTTCTAGAACCTCACTGGTATGACGCACTCGTATGGGCATTTCATCCATCTCTAGTATCCGTGGATATTCTTCATCTAGTGCTCTGAAACAGCTGGGACACGGAGTGATTATCTCGGTGACTCCTCGATCCTGCATCTTATTGAATTGGGCCTCGACCATCGCTCTTGCCTTCTCTGTCCTGCCAGTTATCCAGAGCGGAGTCCCGCAGCATGTCTGATCATTTCCGAAAAAGTCTAGCTCGTATCCTGCTGCCTGAAGCAACTGAACTAGGATCCTTGTCTTTTCTTTGAATCGGTGACTTGCCAAGCACCCGGGATAGAACAAGACTCCAGAGCCCTCTACGAACTTCAGATCTTCAGCCCATTTAGTGTGGACTTCAGGCGTATCTGCGAAGATATTCCCTGTTTCCAAGGCCATTTCGACCATCTCGTTGCCTGCCTTGGGAATGTCGACGCCGAGTTTTGCCATGTCTTCACGCATTGCCTTTGTAATCGCCGCAACATCAATTTGGGCTGCCTTCTTACATTCTTCCGTACACCGAGCACACAAGAAGCATCCGAAGATCCTTTCCACCATCTCTGCTGAGTACTTGAGCTCACCATCGAGTATGGCACGACCTATGGCCATCCTGCCCCTAGCTGTGGAGGATTCCCATCTTTGAGTAAAGACCTCAGGGCACCGTTCATTGAAGTCAGCTCCCCTGCAGAAATTGCATCGGCCGCACCTCCACATCATTTCTTCGTACTCTTTGATCTTCATTCTAGATCCTCCTTGCGAAACAGAATACCCCGCTGTAAGATGTTCTTTGGATCGATGGTCTTCTTAATCTCTTTCAGCAGTCGATAATAGCCAGTATCCCGTGCAGCTAGGAAGGGACGAAGTCCATGTTTCCCTCCAATCCCATACGGAACAACCGGACCGTTCAGCACGATTTCATTGATTTCATCAGCGAGCTTCATCGTTTCATCCCACTCATCAGGTTCTTTGTAGTTCGTGACCATAAAGGCGAGCCAGTGCCGTGGTAATATCTGTCCTCCAAAGGCGGCCTTTGTATAACCCCTCTTCTCTAGGACTTCTTCACGCCAGACTTTGTAGAGGAATTCAATGTCGTCAATTCGCAGAGTTCCTGAACCAAAGAAATGCCAGACCCCGGCGGTAAACACGTCCGAAAGACCTGACAAGATTCCATCATAGGTGTCATCAGCTGGAGCAGGGTCTCCGATTACACCTCCAAGCTTCTTGATCTCCTTCTTCAGCCGCTTCGTCCTATGATCAATTATCTCCTTCTCGTAGCCAAACACATCCATCATAAGCATGTAAACGTCAGGATTCGATGGATCAACGAAGAGGTAGTATCCCTGAAGGTATTCATCACCCACATGCCGGTTCATGAAGTGACCTAGCTCGATTGCGTCGCTAA
>JBHLRV010000331.1:0-2853 GCA_048882205.1 Candidatus Thorarchaeota archaeon
TCCCAGTCTGAGAACCGGCGAGTCACTCATCCGGAGTCCTTCTGAGCAAGAGAAGGTAACGCAAGTAGTTGCCGACACAATAGAATCGTTACTCCAGCTTGTTGGCCCTGAGTGAATCCCTATGTGACAGAGATTACGACTCTGCCAGTCCCGCGATATACATAAGGGTCCTTACTCTAGAGATGCCAAGTGCATGCTCGATGAAGGTCAAGCTGAAGATAGAAACACAGTGGCTTAAGTTAGAGAGAAAGAGCATGATGAAGATGCTTGAAAGATACAGGTCATGGGAACAGGAAACTCTCCAGAGAGCAAGGGATGCCAAGGACCTGCGAGGACTAAGGGACGTGTTCTACGAGCTTGGCGATAGATGGGAGTGGGCACAGACAGCTGGAGCATGGTTGTCAAGTGGCGTGCCACTTGACACAATAGGCTTAGTCATTAGAATGCCTGGTCTTCAAGCGAATAAGGAAAGATACGTCGTCTACGCTGTGATGGCTTATTCCAAGGGTGTTACAAAGAAGTTCGATCATCTTGGAGACAAGGAACGAGTGATAATTGAGCGCGATGTTGAAAGTGGTCAGATTCTATGTTGGTCAACAAGTGGACACGGTGCGGTAGATATCTTTCCCATTGATGTCACCAAATTCCCTACCGTTGAGATGGTGCTTGATGGCTGCTATCTAGTAGCCCAACCAGGGGATCATGCCTTGAGACTTGAATGCCCAACCATTGAAGGAATCATCCCGATGCTGGCTCACCGTCTGTGGGGGATAGCAGGAGGTGACAAGTCATTCTCAGTAAGAACGATTGATGTGCTCGATGCAAAAGATGTTGAAGAGTCACTTGACTTTAGGTTCCACAGATATGCTCAGGCCGTGATAGGAGTGGAACGCATCTGGACCGCTCTGAGTGGTGGGACAGTTGCCAGAGCTCGCGAGGCAGTTCTTGACGAAGTTCCAGATCATATTGAGAAACGGAACAAGAGGATTCTTAGAAGGGTTGAGGGGCTCCTTCATGTTCTTTGGTTCAAGCCACCCTCTAAGCAACTCCAGTCAATCCGTACGATTTACGAAGAGATTGTGTCCGAACCGACTCCCACTGAGGTTCAACGCGAGCTCCAACCGTATCTTGGTGAGCTGCTCTATAGCCTTACCGATGTTCTTGTGAAGGCCAGGTTCCTCAAGTGGAGAAGTGTCCTAGATAAAAGAGAATTCACAGAGAGTGATGTCTTTCGTAACTTGGAATTGTCTGCATTGGCCAAGGAGGCATTGGCGGCCGCACTAGAGGATATCCTAGTAGATCATTCTCTCTCATACATCGGATATCCAGAGCGTGCTACGATTAGGAAGAAGGTTGTTCGCACTTTCTTTGGTGTCGCTGCTCTCCCAATCCGCCTCGCGTTCTCCTTCAAACATTGGCTAACGAAAACATTCCTCCGACTATTGCCCCAAAGAACCGAGGAAGAAGCAGAGAACTCGAGCGAGAAGAGTGTTGATGAGCAGACTCCTGATTCGCAACATTCACCTGGTGCCTAGTAAGGCAGTTTCAGCGTAGTACCCGGTACTTCGAAGATGTCCAGAAGTTCGAGCGGCGATTCAAGAAGAATCGTCCCTTCAGGTGCCTTCTCGGCTTCATGAGGTGTAGCCCATGTGAGAAGGACGGGTACCATCTCAGCCTGAATAGCTGCTTTGATGTCCATTCCCACATAATTGCCGACGAATGCACACAATCTTGGGTTGACTCCGAGTTTCTGAGAAGCTCTGAGGAGTGTATAAGGACTGGGCTTGGCGTATCCCGGTACGCCAGTCCATTCGACTACTGAGAAAACGTGTTGGAGGCCGCTTCTCTCTATTACTCCAATTGGATTATCGTGCCTCCGCGTACAGATTCCTAACTGGTAGCCTCTTCGATGGAGCTCGACCATCGCCTGAATTGACTCCTCTATGAAGAACTCAAAGTCTGTGCTGGTTGTCACGTATTTCCACTTGGACTCAATGCTCATCAAAAGGTCGTTTGATAGGTCCTTGAATCCCAGTGTTTCAAAAGCAATGCCAACTGCAGGAACCCAATGCTCTGGGAGTTCACCCCAAGACGGGTCCACGTTCTCTCCCACCTGGTACTCCTGCAGCCACTCCTCCGCCCTCAGAAATGCCTCATTGAGTTCGTCATCGCTGAAATGTGAGAGGTCAAGTCCATGCTCCTTTGAGATCCTTCTCATCAATGACTGTAGACTCTCTTTCAACTGCGTCAAGGTGTGGTGGAGATCGAAGAGGATAGCGGCGACAAGCATGTCTCGAAAGAAACAGAACCTCTCTTAGATGCATTTTGGTATGGTGAGCTTCTAATGCTAGAGAGCAGAATAAACACGGTCAGATTAAAATAGCAGCTCTCAAAAGCCAGTTGGAGCTAATGCGATGACCAAGCTTGGGATAATTGGGAATGGAGTCGCAGCTACCTCCGCCATTCGGGAGATTAGGAATCTCGACTCAGAAGTGGAGATTGACGTCTTCTCAGACGAACGCCATTCATACTATCCAAAACCGAATCTGATGGAGTACATGAGTGGAAACCGTACCTTGAAGGAGGTCATTCGATATGATGCTGACTGGTACAATCAAGTCAATGCCAAGTTGCATCTATCGAACCCTGTGACGCACATAGACACAGGGACGCGTGATCTCACTACTCCTTCTGGAGTCTACTCTGGGTACGATTCGCTTCTCATCGCTGTCGGATCGGTTCCTTTCGTCCCGCCCTTCGAAGGAATGGACAAGAGGAACGTACATGTTCTCCGGACTCTTGACGATGCAATTGAAATAAAGGAGGCAGTCAAAGGCGCAGGGAGAGAGATAA
>JBHLRV010000332.1:0-2846 GCA_048882205.1 Candidatus Thorarchaeota archaeon
AGAAGTGTCATGTCGTAGAGCGCAAAGACACGTTCTAGCTCCTCAATTGGACTCGGGTGGTCGTCAACCCTGACGTCAACGTATCTGTCATTGCCGCCTTCATATCCACCTGCCTCTCGAACAACCAGAATGGCCGCTGACTGCATTCCTCTTCTATCACCGCCTGCCGCTTGACCAGCCCTCAGAGTTGCAAGTAGTTTGTCTATCAAGTCACTGTCTGTTCCTTCGTATGCTTCTGCCATATCCTTGACAACGGCTTCTCCTGCCAAGATGTTCCCTTGGCATGCATAGCCATCGCCTACCACGTGACCCGCCCACTCCATGCACTCTCTCCCTGTGTGTGCAACTGCACGTCCTTTGGCGTCGACAATCCCGACCTGACGATGTTCAGCCTTTTCGTCATCGCTGAGAAGTACCTTCAGTGTTTCAGAGGCACTCTTTCCAGCCAGCATCAATTCTAACCCTCTCGGACCATAGGACGAATTGGCCCAGGCCTGAGTAGCAACGGCCCCAACCTCGGCTGTGGCCCATGGCACGATTGCTCCGACTGCCGGAAACTTCGACTGTACGACAATTCCTAAATCTCCATTGGTAGAATCCCTTGCGACGATGGAGAACGTTGAGGGGATGCCAAGTTCCTTCACAGTTCACAGTCCTCCTTTTCATTGTCAATACACGAATCTTCATTCCCTCTTTAGCCCATCGGTGAGAGTGACAGGAGTTCCAGTGCAGAACAAGCAATTCTTAAGAGATGGAACTGCCTGTGGTCTGATTGCCGTTCTGGCTGCGTGCCGGGACTTACTGAGAGGTCTGCTCTCAATGGCCGAGATCTACATTTGGTACGTCACAAGCACCGGACTTGAGAAGAGTCTAGAGATCAGAGCCAGCGAAACCTATGTCAATCTGGATCTGCGTGACATCGCTTCAGTAGATCTGCTACCCCTAATTTGGTGTACTAGTCTTGAAGAGCTCAGCATTCGTAATAACAGAATCTCATCTGTGGACCTATCGCCGTTGAGTAAGTGTAAGAAACTGCAGTCTCTCAGACTGAGCAACAATCAGTTGGAGGACATCGATCTCGCTCCTCTCGGAGATTGTCCGAAACTTGCTGAGCTGGCGCTCCGAGGAAATCGACTTAGAAGGGTTGACATATCCGCTCTCTTTCATTGCCAAGATCTGGCAGACCTCAAACTTGACGACTCAGTCACACTACTTGCAGACCTCACGCTGAAGTCTGTCGGTAGTTGGCCGGAGGTTCTGGTGGAACGATTTCATAGAATCCTCTGGAAGGTTCCTGAACCTCTGCGCGGTTAGGGGGCGAAGAATTGGAGAGGATTGAGATCTCATCAATCAGATTCATCCTCAGCCCCTAAGCCATTGGCCTCCAGGTCCGACTTATACCACTCATTGGTTCTTTTACGGCCGTCGTGCTCTAACAACTAGATTTCTTGAAGTTTCAGCTTTGAAGGGACTCTCATTGTAATCTGAGAAGAATTCTGTTTGCTCAAAGCCAGCCTTGGTGAGCACTGTCTTCACAACTTCTAGATTCGTCTGCAGGATGGTCTGGGTGGAGATATTAGTGACCCACTCCTTGCCCTGTCGGACAAAAGAGGATGCAACTAGGGTTGAAAGTGGTCCCTCGCCATGTTCGTAGAATCTGGAGAAGATCACTTCCTCGCCGCTGCGCGTGACTCCACCCTTGAGTGGGAAGAACCTGAAGCCTGAGAGGAGAATCTCTTGGAAGTTGAGTACTTGGAAGATCAGAAGGCCCTGAGGGTTTAGAGCTGAGTACACAGCCTCAACAACACTCTCAAGAATCTCTATACTGGGCAGGAGTGCAAGTGAGTTCCCAAGGCATATCACTTCATCAAACCGTTCCTCGATCACAGAACGGAAAGTGGCCATTTCTGCAATACGAAAAGCAACAGACACACCGCGCTCATGGGCAAGCTTTGTAGCGAAGTCTATCATGACTGAGCTGGTGTCAAAGCCAACCACATCCATTCCTTGTGCGGCCAACTCCACTGAGTGTCGGCCACTTCCGCAAGCCATGTCAAGTACATGATGATCGCTTGTCTTGGAGAGGCCTCCGATTAAGAATGGCATCTCTCTTTTGAGACGTGCATCCCAGTCAATCGAGTTGTCGTAGGCCAATGCAATCTCATCAAACGAACTCATCAATCCTAACCTCTCGAACGAGATGGACCTATCTCATCATGGCTGAACAGTACCCGACCTTCCATTCCACCGGCAACGTTGATCGTCTGCCCGCTGACATGGCCTGAGAGTAGTTCAGAGGAAAGGTAGAGTACCGTGTTTGCAATGTCCTCGGCCGATGCCACTTTGCGCATTGGTATCGTCTGAAGGATTCTCCTCACCATGTCATGGTCTTTGAGTGCGTAGTCAGCCATTGGAGTGATAGTCCATCCCGGGTTCACAAGGTTTACCCTGCCCTTACGTGCGAGGTGAACTATCTCGTTCTTCAGACTCAGCATGAAGCCATGAAGTGCTGCCTTTGAAGAAGCGTAGTCACAATACCATGCCTCTCCAAAGAAACCTGCCGTGGAGCCTATCAAAATCAATGATGCGAATTCTCCAGGATTACGTTCAAGATTGATAAAGAAATGTTTGGCACAAAGGAATGTGCCTGTTAGGTTCACTGTAAGTGTATTCTCCCATTGCTCAAGACTCATTTCTTGTATGCCTTTTCTTTCGGGGTTGACAATGCCCGCGCTTGGCACCATTATGTCTACCCTCCCAAAGGCATCGTTTGCATTGCGGAAGAGTAGCTCGACCTCATCCTCTTGGGACACGTCAGTCTGGCTGATAATTAAATCATCAGGCCA
>JBHLRV010000333.1:0-2841 GCA_048882205.1 Candidatus Thorarchaeota archaeon
GAAAGGATTTTGGCCGGTAAAGAAAGGCGATAATAAACCACCTCCAATCAGAGATTCAATTCAGGAGCTTGAAGAAGTATAGCGATAGTTACAGCTAGTACTCTCTGTCCAGGTCAACGATGTTCAGGAGGTCCGTCCTCTTCATCGAAAACCTCCTGATGTTCTCTACAACTTCGTTCCATCTCTCGAGGTCAGCGAATGGGGACATGCCACGATGAGGAGAGAGAATCACGTTGTCTAGCTCTTGAAAGGGATAATGGAAAGGATAGAGTCGTCCTTCTTCATCCGGTTCTGGCTTGTACTCATACCATACATCGATGGCGGCACCCGCTATCATTCTTTTACTCAGTGCCGTGTATAGACTTTCCTCATTGATGACGTCTCCACGGGCAGTTGTGACGAGAAGACTATCAGCTCCAAGTGATTCCAACTCTTTCAGGGCGAGCATACCCCTCGTCTTGCTCGTCAGCGGAACTGCGACAATTAGAGTATTGACCTCATGAAGAAAGTCGTGCAACTGTGAAGGAGTATACCGAGTGGCCGAGGTCGGAAGGACTTCATTGCCTTCCCATCCACGTTTCAGAATCGAGAACTCCACGTCGAAACCTGACAGCAGTTTGTGTACCTTGCTGTTTACCGCACCATATCCAAGAAGACCTATCTTGCGGCCTCTCAAGGGGGTGGAGCTTCCATAATCATCACCCCTCCTCCAGAGACCCTTCACCATCCAATTGTGGTGCGGTATCACCTTGTTCGCCAAGGCAAGTAGGAGAGCTACTCCATGCTGTGCCGTGAAGTACGCGTTACCGTGACCGTTTACTAGAGTAACTGTTCTCGTCTTGTTGATCTCCTGGAAGGTTTCAATGTGATGTTGGACGCCAGCTCCCGGATTGATGAACAGCTTCATCTGCTCTGCAGCATCCAACAGCACCTTTGAGGGCCTCCATCCAACAAGGATGTCTGCTTTGGGCGCGTGTTTCAACAATTGAGACTCCTCTATCTCCTCAGGGAAGACCAGCGTGATGTGGCCTTCCGATTCGAGACCCTTCCTCAAATGATCTTGGAGCTCACTACGCGCCTTCCATATGAATAGTACCTTCGTGTCGTTCATTCTTCACGGACCTCGCCGAGAGTTCCGTAGGTTTCTTAAGAGAGCTTCGAAGAGACCGCTTTATGCACTTCATCCGGCCCAGGCGTGTGCGACCTGATGACGGAACAACAGTATTTATATACTGATATTGTAATACTATTACACGAAAGTCATATCAATGACTGAGAACGAAAACACAATGCAAGGTTGATTTGAAATGGCCGACAGAGAAACAAGAACCAAGAAAGGCGCAGCTCCGCTGAGCTTGAGAGAAGAGCTCCTGGGAGAAATATCTGCAGAGGAATTTGGACTCAAGAAGAGGCAGGTCTCAGTCATGACTCGCATGAATGAAGACGTCGTGGAGATTCTGGACGCCTTGGTAGAACTGGAGATATTCAAGAGCAGATCAGAAGTCGTCGCAGCCTTTGTAGAGAAAGTGATCTCCGCACGCCAAAAACTGTTCGATGAGATGAAGGTTCAGGCGGGGGACATCAGACGTCAGCGCGACGCAGCCAAGAAACTGGCCTTTCAAGCTATGCAAGACTCTCGAGAGTAGGGAATGACGAGGTCTCCGTACTCAGGAGCATTCAAGAATATTCAGTGTCTATTAGAACGATAGAATCGTCATCTCTGATCGAGTGAGTTTCTTCGTGTCACCATCAAAAAAGAAGACTTAGGGAGAGATACAGCATTTGACTACCTCTCCCTACGAAGTCGAGTCTAGGAAGGATTGATTTGTAAGGAGGATTCATCTCCTACGTTTCAGCACTACAAGCACAATCACAACAGTGGCTACTACACCAGTACCGAGAGCCAGTAACTCCCAGGACATATCCTCTAAGGGTGTGTCGTCCACTACGAAGTTATCGATTGCCCAGTCGTAGCCAAGTACTATTCTGACTTCTTCAGAAGTAGTGATTTCCGTGCCTGTTGCCGACAATATTCGAGACCCATTGAGATAGACGCCCATTTGACCAGCTGCAGTCCGTGTGATATTAATTGCATGAAGCGTCCCCTTCAACTCATCGATGGTTCCTTCAACACCGTAGTAGGAATCCATACTGCCTTTTGGACCCCAGAGTGAGTAGGAGTACTGCTTGCCTGCATCTGACGATTGGAATACAATATGAAACCTGTAATTGTACGTGCCATTATGAACAAAGACCACCATTAGGAATCGACCGTAACCTTGCCATAGTCCCATGTCCCGTGCCTCGAAACTCCACGTGCCAACTGCCACGTTGCATGGATGAATCGCCCTGCCTTCCCCGGTCGCCCGAAGACAGCCGTCTATGGTAGTGACAGGGCCATTTGGAGCAAAACCGCCGAGACCCTCGTCAAAGTTTTCTGAAAAGACCTCAGTAGCAACACACGGCTCAGAGACGAATACCAGTGACAATAGAAGAGTCAAGAAGATCAGCCCTAGTAATGGAATTCTCGTGTTCTTGTCCAAGATTGTATACACCTCCAGAGTTTGGTTCACTTGAACCACTCACAGACTCTATCGCGTAATATGTAATAAGTGTTATGGTTACATGAATATCTAGGTACGTAAGTGTGACAAGCTCCCAGAGCAGACATAGGACCTAGAAACACTAAGCAAGACAGGAGCAGGATAATTGATATTGTCGCAGCTCGGTTCTTGTTTAGTCAATACACCGTTGAATTGATATGCCTGTAGCGTATTCTGTATACGGTTTCGACGTCGCGAAAGAAGACGAGGAGTCCTTGGAGGACTACCCCTCCCGGGA
>JBHLRV010000334.1:0-2824 GCA_048882205.1 Candidatus Thorarchaeota archaeon
ACAGGTTCCTCGACTGGCGGGACAAACATCCATGGTTGGAGTCAAGGCTAAGGAGATACAGAATGACACCATCAGGTCTCATCTTGGTCTGATGACCTGCGTTTCATCAAAAGCGTTAAAATGATACAGACGAAGCCCTCGTTGAACACTCCTGCTGAGAGGTGAAAGACATGCGTGTCGACGAGCTGCGGAAGACCTACTTGCGGTTCTTCAAGGAGAAGGATCACGCGATACTAGGCTCGTCATCTCTCCTTCCGGAAACTGATCCGACTGTTCTCTTCACCATGGCAGGAATGCACCCTCTGGTCCCGTTTCTACTCGGGCAACCACATCCTCAAGGAACTCGACTTGCGAACTGCCAGAAATGCATTCGAACCACTGACATCGATGAGGTTGGTGACACTACACACCTCACGTTCTTAGAGATGCTTGGAAACTGGAGTCTAGGAGACTATTGGAAGAAGGAAGCCATAACTTGGAGCTACGAGTTCCTGACCTCAAAGGAGTGGCTTGGATTCGACCCTGACAAACTGTCTGTCACAGTCTTTGCAGGAGACGAAGATGCTCCGCAGGATGATGAAGCGGCTGAAGAATGGAAGAGTGTTGGCATACCAGCGGAGCGTATCTATTATCTTCCAAAGAAGGATAATTGGTGGGGACCACCGGGAGAAGTGGGCCCCTGTGGACCCAGCACAGAGATGTTCATTGAAGTGGAGGAGATACCAAAGTGCGGTCCAGATTGCCAACCCGGCTGCAACTGTGGGCACTTTGTGGAGATTTGGAATGACGTTTTCATGGAGTACAACAGGAAGAAGGACGGCACATACGAGAAACTAGACCGAAAGAACGTTGACACAGGAATGGGCATTGAACGAACAGCAGCCATGCTACAAGGTGTAAGCAGTGTCTACGAAACGTCAGGATTTCAACCCCTCGTAGAGTGTGTCAAGAGGCTGTCAAGAAAAGACGAGTTCGACGAGGAAGAGGTCAGAATTGTCCGGATAATCACGGATCACGTGAAGGCTTCCGTGATGATAATGGCTGATGACGCAAAGATTGCTCCCTCGAATGTCGAACACGGTTACATTGTACGTAGGCTATTGAGAAAGGCCATCCTGAGCGCTGACAAGATGGGTATCGGGAAGGGTTTCATGATTGAGTTGGCAGACATTGTGATTGACATCTACAAGGACGTCTACGATGAGGTGACAAGGAATCGCGACTTCATTCATGAGAACCTTGAAGCAGAGGAAACCAAGTTCAGGAAGACTCTCCAGAAGGCTCTTGGGAAGTTCAACAGGATTCTGAAGGATACGGGTTCCATAACAGGCACTGATGCCTTCATGCTCTTTACGAGCTTTGGCCTCCCTCTGGAGATGACAAGGGATCTCGCCGAAGAGAATGGTATTGAGATAGATATGGAGGAGTTTCGGCGTCAATTCGAACATCATCGAGAAATCTCTAGAACCGCCACCGAAGGGAAGTTCAAAGGCGGCCTTGCTGACCACAGCGAAGAGATCACTATGCTTCATACTGCAACTCACCTTCTACAGGCGGCTTTGAGGAAGGTCCTAGGGGATTCGGTTCGTCAGAATGGAAGTAACATTACCAGGGAGCGACTGCGGTTCGACTTCACCTTTCCTAGGAAGCTCACTCCAGAAGAAGTTCAGCAAGTGGAAGACTTGGTTAATGGAATCATTGAACAGGACCTGGAGGTTGAACATACGTTCATGCCCTACGACGAAGCAATTGAACAGGGAGCTCTGGCCTTCTTCAGGGAAACCTACGGAGATGAGGTTTCTGTGTACAAGGTAGGCGATTTCAGTATGGAACTGTGCGGAGGCCCTCATGTACCGCTGACTGGGGTACTAGGTCGCTTCAAGATTACAAAGCAAAAGAGCATCGGGTCAGGACTGATGCGAATCCGTGCTGTGATTAATCCCGAGTCATAGAATGCGAAGGTCTATTTGCCCCGCTACTGTAAGAGCGACCAAGAGGATGCCTTGGCTCCTTTTCAGTTCAGATGCTTTAGAAACACAGCTCAACATGAGTGAAACAAAATGGGAACGTTCTCTAGGATTTTCGGACTGGGAGACAAAGACCTGCAGAAGCAGGCAGACGAGCTTCTCCTGAAACTCAGCAAGGCACTTCAATCAGCAAGTGCTAAGCTGAACGTGTGTGCAGACGACTGGGATGAAGGAAAGACGAAGAACCTTGATGATCTGGAGTCTGAGATCATTACGCTTGAGAGAGAGGCTGACGTCATAAAGGACGAGCTCTTTGAGAAGATATTCTCTAAGCGGGCTTACCTTCCGCAACAGACGCAGGAACGGCATGAACTAGTCATCCATATGGATAGTGTCATAGATGCAGCAGAGGATGCCGTGAGGATGATGGTGATTGGCCGCAAGTATAAACCACCCAAGGAGATACACAAGATAGCTGAAAAGGGCTGGATCTGCACTGACCTTCTCCAGGATGCAATAAAGTATCTCTTTACTGACTTCAAGAAGTCTGTCGAGTTTACTCTCAAGGTCGATAAGGTCAGAGAGGAAGCGAGAGACATCCAGTTTGCCTTACTTGAGAAACTCTTCAATGAAGATGATTTCAGTCCGAAGGAAGTCAGTCTGTTCCGTGCCATATCGGAGAGAATAGTCCGTGTGGCAATAAGGGCAGAGGAAACAGGCGATTTCATCAGGACTCTTGCAGTGAAGTACTCATAGGCGGAGGGCCTTTTGGTATGGAAACCCTCCTGTTAGGAGCCCTGCTCATCATCAGTTTTCTAGTTGCTTTTGCAATAGGGAGCAACGATGAGGCCATGGCT
>JBHLRV010000335.1:0-2824 GCA_048882205.1 Candidatus Thorarchaeota archaeon
GGCTAGATGATGAGAGACCGTGCCCATATGGCGATGGAACAGCTTCGAAGAAGATCGTGGATATCCTTCTGGATGAGATTCGGTAGTTGGCCAAAAGCTACAGGGAGGTTCCGTCAGTCTTATCTTAGGTTGACCACAGGCCAGTAGACAGCTGAACAGGAGACGTTCGAATTGTACAAGGTGTGCCTCACAAATGATGATGGCCCAGAAAGCAGTGGTCTTTTAACATTGGCTGAAATACTCTCTCCTCATGTAGAGGTAGTCATTGTAGTTCCTGATGGTGAACGGAGCGCATCAGGCAAAGCGCTCACACTGAATCGTCCACTGAGAGTCAAGAAGCGAGCGAAGATTGAGGGCATCGAAATGATTACTCATGACGGCTCACCAGCAGATTCGGTCATTCTAGCACGCTGTCTGATCGAGGGTATCGACCTCTTTGTTTCAGGAATCAATGCGGGTGCCAATCTCGGATATCAGAGTATGCTGACGAGTGGGACTGTCGGGGCAGCTCTAGAAGCAGCGATAATAGGTATCCCCGCGCTTGCCGTGTCGTTGTGCGTATCACCTGAAGAGTGGTTCAACAATGCAGACAAGGAGAGGGACTATTCAAGAGTCTGTGAGATAACTCGTGAGCTAGTTCTGAAAGTCCTCAAGAAAGGACTACCGGCGAGTGTAGACGCTCTGAATCTGAACTTCCCATCATTGGTTTCGTCTAACAGCAAGATAGTCGTAGTTCCTCCGGCGAGAGTTCGAATATACAATGAGTTGGACAAGAGAGTCGATCCAAATCAGAGTCCATACTATTGGCTAAAGGGCATGCATAAAGAACCCCCGCAAGGCTCTGATGCGGATGAAGTGCTTAACAAAGGAAACATATCTCTCTCTCCCATCGTAATTGAGTCCGCCGGTTCAAAGAGCATTGACGACTTGAGAAGCTTTATGGCTGATTGAGCCTCTCGAGAGCATCCCATAGCGCATCAGTCTTGGGGCGAGGCAATGTGTAGGATCTGCCCTCACTTCGCGCGATACGTTCATCCTGATTCCCCTTGATTGTACCTATGACTACAGCTGCTATTCCATTTGCTTGAAGAGTCCCCACAACATCTGACGAGTGATTCGGACTGCAGGTCATTATCATGCAGCCACTGCTGATTAGCTCCAAGACATTGACCGAAAGCTCATCGCAGATTTGGCGTGTTGTAGCGTGAACAGGAATGCTGTCTACATCGACATCAAACCCAACCTTGCTGGCGTCACAGAGTTCGTGTATTCCGCCTGCCAGACCTCCTTCAGTCGGGTCATGCATGGCAGTAATGTGGCCAGTGCCAAAAGCTGTCAATCCGTCCTCAACGACGCTTATCTGCTCACGGATAGCTCGCCCATCCCTGACAACTTGCTCACCAACCCGATCCGAAAGCATCACTCTACCTTCAGCCGCAAGAATCGCAGTACCTTCAATTGCAGCAGTCTTGGTCATGATTATATGATCCCCGGCTTTAGCTCCAGCTGAAGTGACGTATTCATCCTTAGATGATATGCCCATCATGAAACCAGTAATGATAGGCCGATTAATCCCTTCAGTGACCTCTGTGTGCCCACCTGCCACACTGATGCCAAGAAACTTTGCGGCTTCGTCAATCTGTTTCATGATTCGTTCCAAGTCTTCTGAACCAGATTTGATGGGAAGCAGGATAGAAGCAAGAAACCATCGAGGTGCAACTCCAAACGTAGCGACATCATTGGCGCTGATATGTACGGCAAGCCAACCGACATCTTCCACTGAGCCAGTAATAGGGTCGGTTGCGGCAATTAGAACTTTCTCTCCGATTTGGATTACCGATGCATCTTCGCCAACAGCCGGACCCAGAAGAATGTCAGAATCACGCTGTCCTAGATGAGAGAACACGAGCTTTTCCAGCATGCTGGGAGGTACCTTCCCTGGAAGCAACGCATTGCACTCCTTTCACTATATTGGTGCGCACCAGCCCTGTGCCTGTTGCATGAAAAGGAAATTCATCGATACCCCATACGGGGCACTCCTAACTCACTATGACAACAGATATGTTTCAGGCTGGGTGCGCATTGATTGTAGGAGTGAGAACACGGTATAAAGTAATCGAGATTGTCGCATGTCGTCTAGAAATCGCGTTATCTGTCTCCTTTCTCGAATGTTACACACTCAAATATCGGTGCAGTCCATGTATCTGTGTGGCAGTCAATGATATCGCATCTTCTGCATCTCGAATGTCCTCAGTGCGGTAGAGACTATTCAGCTGATGTACCCCAGACCTACTGTGTTTGCGGCTCACCACTTTTCGGAGTCTATGACTTCATCAGCGTAATAGAAGACATCCACACAGGCCAATTCCCTTCAAAGATCAACTCGATGTGGAGGTACTCCCAGCTATTGCCTGTGAAGTCACCTTCTTTCATATACAGTCTTGGGGAAGGTTGGACACCTCTTGTAAACGCCAGAAGACTAGACAAGCATCTTGGACTCCGACTCTTGAGCATCAAGGATGAAGCGCAGAATCCTACTGGCTCGTTTAAAGACCGAGGACTCTGCGTGGCCATCTCAAAACATTTCGAGCTCGGTGCTCGGTCGTTCGCAATGCCTTCTGCAGGCAATGCAGCAGTTTCTGCCAGTGCATACTCCTCGGTTGCAGGGGCCGAGTGTCATATCTATATGCCTGAAGACACCCCCGAACCCTTCTTCCAAGACTGTACGGCATATGGTGCGGTGACTACCCGAGTACCGGGTGGCATCTCTGACTCGGCAAAAGAGATGAATAAGAAGGGTGGAGAGTGGATTGACCTCTCAACA
>JBHLRV010000336.1:0-2785 GCA_048882205.1 Candidatus Thorarchaeota archaeon
GGCGAACATTAGCGGCATGAGTGTCTTCCTGTTCGGGACTCCCGGACTCCTTAGGTTTAGAACGATTCGCAAGATCCTTAGTGAAGGCGCTGATGGTATCATCTTTGTAGTTGACTCAGCTGACTCTGAGTCCGACGCAAGGGCTAAACTATTCTTCCGAGAGATTGCTTTCTTCTTGCCAGGAGTGCCCTGTGTTGTTGCGGCTAACAAGCTAGATCTTCCCAATGCACGCCCAGTGGACCAGCTGAGAAGGAACATGCGTTTTCTGGCAGGTCAAGCGGTTATGCCATGCTCTGCCGAAACTGGTGAGAATGTGGATAGGGTGCTCAGGACTCTGCTTTTCCTATCAATGATGCAATGGAGTTCCGTCTTCTCAAAGTTCGCGAAATATAGCGGTGCTTCTGATGGCTTGAAGAAGCTCATGAAGGACCTTAACGTCACACGTGAACAGGCTGTGGGTTATCTTCGCAGGTTTGAGCTACGGAAGCTTCTCGAGGTCCAAGTGGGAGACGAGCAGTTCGTTGTGAAAGATTCCGTCAGGTCACTACTTGAGGATCCCAATCTGATAATGGGACCTTGATGTTATTGCAGAAAGGCTCAAAAGCGAGATGAACCGCCACAGCTGACATTCGGAGAAGTGTGTCCCTTGAGCGACGAAGAAGCGTCATTTGAAGACTTGGATCCGGCGGAGATGCTTGAGGAGGCCTCCAAGGCTCGCGAGGCTGGGGAACTTGATGTTTCAGCAAAGATACTCAACGCCGTTGGAAACATCTACATGGCTGTCGCGGAATATGATGAGGCCCTGAAGAGCTTTGAACAGTCTCTTCAGATCTACAAAGAGATCAAAGACGAGTCTGGCGTAAGCGATGCTCTGTACAACCTGGGGGTCGCTCAGATTAACCTAGAACAGTGGGCAGAAGCTTCGGCGACCTGTGAGAAGGCAATGAAGCTTTTCGAGAAGGTATCTAACAATGACGGGGCGGCAGACGCCATGTATGCGCTAGCTCTCGCCAAACACGGTCTTGGTGAGTTCGAGAAGGCACTTGGCTTCTTCAAGAAGGCTCAGAAGGCCTACAAGGCCGTCGACAACCAGCAGGGTGTGGCCAGCACGATAATGGACGTCGGCAACGCGTATGCAGACAAGGAGGAATGGGAGCCGGCGCAGAAGGAGTTCAAGAAGGCTCTCAAGATTTACAGAGAGATTGATGACAAAGCAGGTTCAGCAGACGCACTCTCTCTTCTTGGCGACATTGCTGAGATGAATGATAATCAGAAGAAGGCTGCTGAGTATTTTGTAGAAGCTGCACAGAACTACATGGACGCTGAAATCTTTGACATCGCCCGAGAAGTAGTTGAGAGAGCAGAGCAGAAGATGTGGGACATTCCAAGATCGACGCGCCGCAGACTCAGAAAGCTCATTGACGATATCATTGATGCCCTTCCTGAGGTAGAAGAACTCGAGGACTCAGAAGAAGATGTCGACGAAGATCTGCTCGACCTGACGTGAGGAACTCAAGTTCCTGAAGCCGCAGATGTTCTTGTCATAGTACAGTGCTTCACCCGGACTCGCGGAACCGCATGAGAAAGCTTGATTTGCATCAATCTTGCAGGTTTGATATCCAGACCAAGGAGTGCCCAGCATTTGACATCAAAACCTCAGAAACCGCTCTCTGTTCTGCTAATGATATTGCTGCTAGCACCTCTTGTTGCCCCAATCATTCCCGCAGGAATGGTTGCGAGGCCGGCCATTCCTGAGGTGGTCAATAAAGCCGTGTTCTCCCAGGGAGGTCTACCTGAAGAATTCTCTCCTATTCGCAGAGCTACGTTCGTTCATAATGATCCGACATCCTACATGGATGAATTCGCCTATATAGCCGCAGTCCCAACATCGGTCTTTCTACACGGTGGATCACAGTACATTTCGCCTCTGATTTCTACAGGTGGCTCCGATGCTGAGCAATGGTTTGTCGAGGATTGGGCAGAGTATCTGGAACCAGATGGGGGCGCAACGCAAGTAGTCGGTGTTGGGTCTTTGCCAAGTTCAATCGCCGACCGTATTGAGGAGAGCTTTGAAACACCGATGTATCCGCGAATTTCTGGATCCAATTCAACAGACATAGCGGCCCAGCTAGCATTGATGGATTGGGAGTCATCAGATACTGCAGTGTTCGCACTCGCGAAGGACAGTTTCACTCAACCATCAACTACATCTGATCAGGTAGCATACACGTTTGAGAATTCTGCACTGTCTCCATACTCAACGAACAGAGCTGTTTCGTTCGGGACGATCACAAATATCACTTTCACGCCACCATCGACGGCAGTATGGTTGGAAGGTGCATTTGATTGGACAACTCAGGATCTTCACACACACGAGCTCAAGGATCCTAATGGAAACGTAGTGGACTATTCAGTACTTAGTCAAGTATTCTTTGAGCGAAATCCTACCTTTGTCGAGTCACTGGTGCCACTTCGTTTTTGGTATCCCAAGACAGTAGACGGCTCTTGGACTATGGCTGTCGAGCGTCTGTTTGCAGGGTCAACGGACATGACCTGTGAGGTCAAGTATCATCCTGGCTTCACCAGGACAGTCACAGTTCCGTCAAATGCCAATTGGCTAAACGTCAGCATATCGTGGGACAAGATTGCCACAGATTTGAACCTCGCTTTGGTTGACCCGACAGGACGACTTGTCCAGTGGGCCCCGGCCGGGAGCATTCTTGCTGGACTGAGCACAGAGTCAATTGCGGTTCCGTATCCAATGCCAGGCGCGTGGACAGTCTTG
>JBHLRV010000337.1:0-2784 GCA_048882205.1 Candidatus Thorarchaeota archaeon
GTCATCTTGACGACCCTCTAGACCTAGCATGGAGAGCAGGCTATCGATTCGTCTGCTCAGAGCCTCGCCCTCAAGTTCGTTGAGAGCCCCGATGAAGTCAAGGAACTCTACTGCCGATAGCTTGGAGTAAAGACCAGGGGTTTCAGGCAGGAGGCCAGTCATTGACTTGACTTCTCCTGCCTGAGATACGACATCCCTGCCGAGGACTGTTGCTGTGCCACTAGTGGGCTTCATCAACCCAGAGAGTATGCGCACAGTGGTCGTCTTTCCTGCTCCATTGGGCCCCAGAAAGCCAAAGCGACCTCCTGAGGACACCTCCAGGTTGAGATCTCTGACAGCATGAACCGGACCGAAGGTCTTGTTCAGCTCGAGAGTCTGGATGGAGATGCCGTTGTTGCTCACCACAATCAGACCTCCACCTTCCCCAGGCTCCTAATTCCTAGGTGCAGCATCAGAGCACCCACAAGCAAGAGTGCAGTCGGCCCGAGAAGTATCTCCACCACCATGAAGCCATCAAGGCCGAAGATACTCTCCATGACTGAAAAGAAACTGATGCCAAGCCCTATGTCAAGGAAGATTGCCGCAAACAGAGGACCGATGAGTGTGAACTGGGTCAGCATCATCGCAGACATGAGTACGGTCTGGTGCGCTGCAGACTTGGTGTCCTCATAGTTCGGATTCTGAGCGGTTATACCCATACTCACCATCACAGCGCCGCACACAACAATGTAAGACACAATGAAGAGCTGTAGCATCATGAGAGGGCTGGTGTTGAATATGATGCCAATTGCTATGCTGGGAACCAGACTCAATGGAACAGCCATCAAGAAACCGGAAGCCAAGCGCGCTCTCATGAAACGTGAAGCGCCCTTCGGTGCACTCCGAATTATCCAGAGCTGATCCTTGCTCTCCAAGAATCCTGTTCCTGCGAAAGGGAACACACCAACAATGCCAATCATTATGCTGACCATGGGCAGGATTTCCATCAGAACATATTCGCCGCCCTCAATCGTAATCACCTGCTGCATGATTATTGGGAGGATTACAGCCAGAACGACCCCGTAGAAGATCTTCGAGATGTTCTGAGCCTTTCTGCCAAAGTCCTTCAGACTCACGACGGTCAGAGCGCCGAACGAGCCCTTGCTTACGCTTCGTATTCCTCGTAGAATGAAGTTCTCACGGCCCACGGTGGTGATTGTTTCAGTACGGACGCCTGCGCTCACGGTGAAGACTCTGTCAGCTGCACCAATTGCTATGGGAACCCATGCCAGACCGAATGCCGCCATTAGGAGTGCACTAGTCAACATGTCAAGCTGAAGAATCCCTCCAAATGCCAGTATCTGAGAGCCAGTCAGACCGATACCATTGAAAGTAATTGCAGTCCAGCTGACCAGGTCAGCAGGCCATGTGAAGGGCATCAGCAGGAACGCATTCATTCCAAGCATGTCAGATAGTTGTGGAAGGAAGAACATCAGACCGTACATAGGCACGATCACGACTATTGCGATCACGACTGAGATTGCCTTCGCAATGTCGTTGCCTCGAGATGAGTCTCCAAGTCTAGCCTGAACAATGGCTGTGATGAAGTTGGAAAGCCAGATAGTAGATAGCACCATGAGTGCAATGACTGTGTATACTAGTGCCTGACCAAGAAGAGACACCTCAAAGGCCAGCATGAACGGGGAGATCAACAGTGGCGCCAGAAAGACCACAATCAACCCGTACATGGGTATCTTGCCCACAAATGTCCCGGTGAGAATGTCCCTTGTCTTCACGTTGTTTGAGAGGAATATCTCCCACTGGCCAATCTTGATCTCCTGAAGGGCGTATGACAGTGGGAACAGTAACAGCAATGCCCACAGGAAAAGCATCACCGTACGCATCAGCCCAGGGAACATCACCATCAGGAGAGTTCTCATGGTCGACATGGGCATGAGCAGCCCTAGAAATCCGCCTATGATCATGGGAGCAAAGTAGGCTGCCCATACTATGGCCAAAGCATACAGTAGAACTGTGACCGCTCGTCTGTATCTCCTCATGCCAGAGGTTAGAACGTAGTATTCCGCCTTTGCGATGTGATACCACTTACGAGTCATCCCTTCACCTCCAAGCCAACAGGACCTCGCGGTCGACTTTGCCACCGACTATCTTTAGATAGGCATCCTCCAGGTTCCTTGCTCCTGCCGACTCGATGATCTCCTGAGGAGAACCTCGAGTGACCAGCTCACCTTGATTGAGGATTCCCATTACATCACAGACATCTTCTGCAAAGCCCGTCATGTGAGTACAGATGAAGAAGGTAGTTTCAGTTTCCTCTGCAAGGATCATGATCATGTCCTTGATGATGGCAGTCGCACTCGGATCGAGTCGTGATGTCGGCTCGTCTAGGAAGACTAGCTTGGGCTCATGAAGGAGCGTAGATGAAACTAACACCTTCTGCTTCATTCCCGATGAGTATGACTCGAGAAGGTCATCCTGTCTTCCCTCAAGACCCAGAATTCCTAACAGAGTGTCAATACGTCTGTTTAGTGCCTCGCCGCTCCTGCCGTTCAGAGCCCCAATAAACTCAAGGAACTCAACAGCAGAAAGCTTGGAGTATAGTCCGGGGGTTTCAGGAAGTAGACCAGTGATTGCCTTTATGGCATCACGATCTCTGCTGACATCAAGGCCACACACCTCTGCGTAGCCACTCGTCTGTTTCAGTAGACCTGAGAGTATGCGGACAGTGGTTGTCTTTCCTGCACCGTTCGGGCCGAGGAAGCCGAACCTGCTACCCGCTGTGAC
>JBHLRV010000338.1:0-2769 GCA_048882205.1 Candidatus Thorarchaeota archaeon
GGTTGGGACATCTATATCAGCCGGAAGAGCTTGAGGGCTTGACGGCTCTGTTCTTGATCAATCTCGAACCCAAGAAGATTGGGGGAATCGAGAGCCATGGAATGGTTCTCGCGGTTGAGAAGCTTGGAGAGCCCGGTCAATGGATTCCAGTCGAGGTTGAGGGAGTCCTCCCAGGTAGCAAGGCTGCGTGACCTTTATGGAAGAGATCACAATATGGAGCGAAACGAAGACAGGTGGGAAGGTAGTAGAGAACTTTGACTCCTCGACTACTCAAATCGACTTGAGTGATCGAAGGATATTCACAACCGATCTCACTCCACTTCGTCAATTTGGCAATCTAGAAGTCCTGACCTTCTCTGGGAATGATCTCAATCTCATAGACCTCTCCCCCTTGAGAGAGATTCCAAGTCTGCTGGAGATATCGCTCGGTGGCAACAGGCTTGACCAGATTGACCTAGAGCCACTCAGTGGATGCACTAGCCTAGTCTACTTGGATCTGTCTTTCAACAGGTTGAAGCAGGTGGACCTCTTGCCTCTTGCAAGTTGCTCTGAACTTCAAACACTTCATCTCTATGAGAACAAGCTAGAATCTCTTGACCTTGGCCCTTTGGGCAAATGCAAGAAGATTCGCCAGCTCTCACTTAAGCTGAACGAACTATCGGTCCTTGACCTATCCCCCTTGTTCTCATGCATTGATATGAGAAAGATCACGTTCGACGGAGAAGTGACTCTCGTTGCTTCATCCGACAATAAGGAGAGAAAGATGCCCCCGGCGCTCAATGCACTCCGAGGAATGATAGACTGGACTTGAGATTGTGCCAACAAGCATATTTCCAGGATTCTATTCATGTGGCAGGAGGATTTCCATTGACGGCTAATGTAAGCTTTCTCTCTCGGTCTGACTCAGAATCGATTCATTCGGCATCCTTGGAAGTGCTTGAAAGAACTGGTGTCGCGGTGAAGAATGAATCTGCTGTCAAGCTTCTTGGTGAGAATGGGGCCACGTCTTCTTCAGGAGTCGTGAGAATTCCATCAGGATTGGTTGAAGACATGCTCCGAAAGGTTCCTGCTTCTTTCACACTCTACTCAAGAGATGGTAGGGACCACTGCGAAGTTGGCGGAGCCAGTGTTCTCTTCAATCCAGCTTCGTCATCTATCTACTTCAGAGACGGAGAGTCTGGACTGATTCGGAAGGCAACGGCAATTGACCTGGTGCGGCATCTCAGGCTTGTCGAAATGTTGGATTGCATCGATGCGCAGAGTACGGCAATGGTTCCCTCTGATGTGCCAGTGGCAATATCAGACCTCTATCGACTCTACATCGGTCTCAGGGAATCAAGAAAACCCATTATCACCGGAGCTTTCACGAAAGAAGGACTCTTGGACATGAACAGAATGCTCGCGTCAGCCGCAGGAGGCGAGCATCAGTTGTTGAAAGAGCCGAGAGCGGTCTTTGATTGCTGTCCTTTGTCCGTCCTGATCTGGGGGGACGTAAGCGCACAGAATGTCATTGACTGTGCCACGCACAGTATTCCTGCATCAATCGTGCCGGCTCCATTGATAGGGGCGACGAGCCCAATCACTCTGAGCGGTACTCTGGTTCAAGCAAATGCAGAGGTACTGAGTGGAATCGTGATTGCTCAGCTAGCGAAACCCGGTAGCCCTCTTGTCTATGGAGGTGCTACTTCGGTCCTTGACCAGAGGCATGGAACAAGCAGAATAGGGGCACCTGAAGCAACCATCGTAGCATGTGCCTCAGCGGAAATGGGCAAGTTTTACGGAATGCCCACTCACGCCTATCTCGGTATATCTGACTCTATGACAGTAGACGCACAAGGTGGATACGAAACAGCAATGGGTCTCATTCTGGCCGCTTTGGCAGGAATCAACATAGTATCTGGACCGGGCATGCTTGCGAGCATAAACTGCCAATCACTAGAGAAGCTCGTTCTCGACAACGAGATTTGCAGAGCCGCGCGTAGGATTGTCGAGGGTATCTCACTCGAGGACCTCTCAGTCATTACTGACCTGATAGACTCTGTAGGGCCCGGAGGTCACTTTCTGAACCAATCACATACACGAAAGCATGTGAGGAAAGAACACGTCATGCCCTCTGATGTGATATCTAGACTCTCGCATGATAAGTGGAAGCAACAAGGGTCCAAGGATTCCACGACCATGGCCTACGAGCAAGTCGCTAGGATGCTTGAAGAGCATAAGGCGGAGCCATTGCCCGAAGAGCACGCTGCCCAGCTCGACTCAGTGTTCAATGAAGTCCTCAAGAAACACGGCATCCCGGAAACTTCGCTTCCGTCAGGAATCTGAACGAAGTGATATGATGGGAACTAGTCTTCCGGTCTGTTTCATGTAGTCAATATACTCATCGCCGAATCTGTCAATCATCATCTTCTCTTCTGCGAACATCCGTTGGTATGCGACTGGGATGCCTATGGCCCAGAACAAGAGAAGCAGCCAGTTTGCTGCCACGAGTGCCATTCCCGCACTGAAGAGAATATGAAACGTGTAGACTGGGTGCCGTACTCTAGAGTACGGACCCCTCGTGACCAAGCGATGATCACCTTTGACCTCAAGTGCGTAGGAGAAACACTCCCCGAGTGTCCTATGTGCCCACCAAACTAGTGGCACTGCGACCATTCCAAACCCAAATCCAATCCATCTAACCTCTATAGGTAGAATGAGGTAGGACCATACTATCCAAGGAGAATCTATCAAGTAGAGGGCGACAACTATGACAAAGACCCAGAAGAA
>JBHLRV010000339.1:0-2763 GCA_048882205.1 Candidatus Thorarchaeota archaeon
AAACTCCTTAACCCCTTCAAAAATAAACGCCTAACCATTGTTTTCTAAGAGCATATCCAGCAAATTGGTGAGTTGGGTTTTATTAAGTGCGCCGACAATCCGGTCATGTTGGTCTCCATTTTCATCTGTGAAAAGGCACATCTTACCATCCTTAAAAAAAAAGATCGATGGAACATTTGTTATTCTGAGTTCATTGGCAAGATTGCTGTTTTCATCCACATCAATCTCCGCGAAACCAACACCTTTTTCGGTATATTCTGATAAAATTTCCTCTACAACTTTGTCCAAGTATTCCCTCTGAACCATTTCGTAGTTCTTTGGATCAGTGGCGTATCCTGAGAGAACGAAGAGCGCTACTCTAGTCTTCGAGAGGCTCTCAAGATTCTTCTTGATGAGTTCCAATGGCTCCTTTGTCCACCTCCCTGCCTGAATTCCGCTTCCTATCACTACCAGGTCGTAGCTCTGCAGGTCTTGAGTTTTCTTGCCTCTTCTGAGATCAACTAGGTCCACATAGCCTCCGTGTTCTTTAATCACGTTCTCCATTTCTTGAGCAACTTCAGCTGTGGACCCGTAACGTGAACCATAGCATACCAGAACTCTTCGGGTCATGAGGGGTTCGCGGCCTGTACCGGGTCATATGTGTTGCGAAAAGTATGGGAGATCATGCTGAGAATGACTATCTCATCAGGTCAGGGACTGAGTCTGGTTGTTTGGTTACATCCTCCAGCTTATTCAGAGGGATCCACCCTTCATCTCCTAACGAGGTGCGTGCCCAAGCCCACCCACTCTCTTCACTCATGACGATTATCTCGTCTCCGGGACTAACTTTTAGCTCTCGTGAGGTGTAGTCTTGAAGAGAAAGGAAGCGGTTTGAGTCTGATTCTGGTTTAAGGTACGCCTTCGGAACCCATCCATGAACCCCTGCGTCATTTCTACAGAAAAGCCATCCTTCCCACTCGGTTTCTCTCTCCTCACCCTCAACCGACTCCCCACCTTTGATTACAAGTGGGATCTCGAATTCGCCTTCATGGCCTTTGATTACTCTTGCCACTCTCAGTTGTTTCACCCCATGGATTTGCCGATAGTTTTGCTAGAAATGCGTCATTGTTTCTCTTGAGTGAACACGTAGGCAACGTTGGCGCCAGTCTGGACAGTCTGCATGCTACCAGGGGTACCGAGAATGTCGCCACATGGATAGGCCCAGATATAGCCATCCAACGGCATCTTAACCTCCTCAACAATATCTCCGTATAAGTCGTATATCTCGGCGAACACCTCACCCTTCTTCAGGAAATCACCTGGTGGTTTCAGGAATCGAATTAGACCACCCCTTGTCGCCCGTACAATCCCTTCCCACTTGCATGGTCCCGGTATGACAATGATATCTTCTTGCGGCTCTATCTCGCCATCAATCATGTCAAAGGCCTTCATGATATTGAGGATGCCCCTTACGCCAACCGTGGTTGATGGCTCGGAGATCCATCTTCCGTCTATTAGCTCTACAAGGATGTCTGGAACACCCTTCTGAGCAGCGAGATTAGCAAGTGTCGGAGGCGCGTCCTCCTTGAATGGTGTGCGATCAATGACTGTGGTAACGCCAAATGCCTCAGCCATCCGCTCTAGCCTCTCTTTTGTCTGTGGATTCATGACATTGATTTCAGTGAAGAACAACGAGTCGGGTCTTGTGTTACAGTGGATATTGATGACCATGTCGGCCTTACTCCAAGCCTCCTGCCACAGAGCATACGCTAGTCTCTCTGTCGCAGTGCCATCTGGTTGGTCCGCTGTCAAGGGACTTGCACTTCCACCGCCCCCAAGGTCTAGGTTGTCAATCCAGGACAGATACTGGTGGTGCATGTATGCCAGAGGGTTCTCTACGGGAATTCCGATGATCGCACCTCTGAGTTCCTTTGGATTTAGTTTCTCCCTCAGAATCCTGATGATGACCTCAGCGCCTTGTAACTCGATTCCATGCTGTGTGCTGACGATTAGGAGTGTAGGTCCGTCCTTGGCACCGTTCAACACAAGAATGGGAATGTCTATGCTCGTGGTTGTGTTAAGCTCTACGCCTTTGATTATTCCTTTCTTGAGTTCGCCTCTTTTAGCTGTCACATTTCCAACTTCAAGCTTCTCTGGCATTGTCTAAACCTCAAGCAGAACTAGCGTGGGTGAGTCATATTCTTTCTGGATGACCCCAGTTTCATCGATTATCGCTCTGGAAGATGATTGACTATCGGACATATTCCCATCTGCCACAACCGTCATATGCCGGTTCATCACTGAAGTCTGCTTGTGGTGTGGTTGACCTATGCCAATGTTCGAGCTAGACTTCAAGATCAGACATGCGTGCACACTTGGAAACATCTCATGGGACTTTCCGTCCATTCGAATCCTAAAGTGGACAAATAACGGACGTGAGGTCATGGAGCTAGCTGGTGTTGCTAGTTCTGACGGTGTCAAGATTGTGAGGCGTATTTCTGAAGCTGCTGAAGTAATGGAGAAGATGTCAGATGGTCAGAAGATACATCTGATTACAGCAGCCTGTTCATGCGTAGTCGAGGAGATTCTGAAGAAGGGGGTAGGAGAGACTAGTCTACTGTCTATCTCGCCGACTGTCTTCAGGAAGGGATGGGAGTATCATCGAGTGATTGCACTCAGACAAGATGGTATCAATATGCTAATGGATAGACTGAAGGAGAGGTCGTTCTTTCCGGTCATTCTGCGCAAGATTCCATTCAACGGATTCTCTGGCGGTTCAATGAC
>JBHLRV010000340.1:0-2760 GCA_048882205.1 Candidatus Thorarchaeota archaeon
AAGAAGAATACGAGAGACAACATCCGAAACACAGTCACAATGAAGTTGTAGGGTGCATCCCAGTGCCATACGTCGTTGACATCCATGGCCGCATAGACCAAGTATGCCATTCCCACGAAAGCCGCTGTAGAAGCGATGCGAAGAATCCAAGTTACTGCCTTCAAAACATCGCCACCCCCTTCTGTTTCGCTTGCTCGTAGGTCTTGATGATTGTAGGCAGAAAGTCTTCAGGACCTACATTCATGACTCCAATCCCGAATCTGGCAAGTGCTCTGCCAATCTTCCTTCTTCGTTCCCAGAGCTCTTCAGAAACAGCTTCGGACAGAACCTTCTCAACAGGTCCGAATTGCCCGACTGGTGCCTCGAACCACGGTCCAAACGGGCTTATCACCAGGGCCTTGTGACCATTCGCTACGAGTGCCTTCATAGCGTTTAGCAAGGGTGCAGGACTCTCTTCGAGATCTGTCATCCAGATTATGAGCGAACGCTTCTTTGTATGCTCTGTCACATACGCGATGGCGGTTTCATAATCACTCCAGCCACCAGGTTCAGCCATCGCTAGGGACTCAAGCACATTGAACATGTGGTATGGATGTGTTGATGGTTCAACATAAGAGTGGACTACATCGCTGAATACGCAAGTGCCAACCAAGTCCTTTCTTTCCAGACCCATGTGGGTCAGAAGAACTGCAGCACGGATTGCATATTCCAGCTTGGTGTTCTCAGGGTAGCCATTCCCCATGCTACCACTTGTGTCCACCATACAAATGATCTGGACGTTCTTCTCTTGCTCAAACTGTTTGATGACCATATCGCCACGTTTGGCACTAGTCTTCCAGTCAATTAGCCTGAATGCGTCGCCTGGAACATACTCTCTGAAGCCAGCAAAGTCGGTCCCCATCCCTACGATTTTCGTGCGGTGCGCACCAAACATCAGACCCAACTGTCTCTGCTTCCCAAGTGCCTCAAGACGTCTGACGTCCTTCCACGTTGGCATGACGAGAACTTCAGTTTCGGCTTTTAGGGTACGCTTGTAGTAGTGAAGGCCAAGACGGTCGCGCATAATGACCTCAGTTGGACCCAAGAAATAGCGACCACGCATTCGGCATTGAAGGATATACGAGAAAGTTATGCTGCTGCCCGGCTCAATTCGTGTGGCTATGAAATTCTCACCAACGGCCAAGATCCACGTTTCCGGATACTGATCATGCACCTCTATGAAGTCGAAGTGCCTTCGTGATGTGTTGCGAATCGACACTCGAACGCGCAGGAAGTCGCCGGAGAATACTTTGACTTTGTCGATTTGCCGGTCTACTTCGATGCCGGCTATGTTCGCGGTCAGTGCAAAGAGGGGTAGGGTGACAACTAGCCCTATCAACAAGTATACGCCGATTAGAGTGAGGTAGAAGTTTCCGCCAGAAGCAAATCCACTCGTTATGAAGAGGATTGCTGCGAAGACTACTATGAAGCCTCTTTGCGTAATCACTTCAGATCTTCTCCGGGTTTAAGCAATATGCGTTCATGTCATTTCGGAACGTCAACTTCACCTAGAATCTTCGAAACCACTCTCTCCACGGTCAGGCCTTCAAGCTCTGCCTCAGGTTTGAGGATGAGCCTATGATTAAGAGCTTGGACTGTCAGCTTCCTTACATCTTCGGGAACTACGTAATCGCGTCCATCCATCGCCGCCCTGGTCTTTGACGCGTTCATTAGCACTAGTGACGCACGGGGAGAGCCGCCAAGCAGAACCTGTGGATCATTTCGCGTGCGAACGGTAATATCCCTGATGTAGTTGATAATGTCCTCCTCGATAAAGACCGTCCGGCATGCCATTTGCATCCTAACCATAGCTGTTGGATCCGCAAGCACATTCAGGTCAGTTACCTCTCCAAGGTGCTTTCTGCGGATGACTTCCGCCTCTTCAGAGTCCGTAGGATAGTCTAGCAGAAGGCGGAACATGAACCTGTCAAGCTGAGCCTCAGGTAGAGGATATGTTCCCTCTTGTTCCACCGGATTCTGAGTTGCTATGATTAGGAATGGCATGGGGAGCTTTCTTGTTACTCCCTCAATTGAAACCTGCCGCTCTTCCATCACTTCGAGCAGTGCGCTTTGTGACTTGGGTGGACAGCGGTTGATCTCGTCTGCCAGAACCAGATTAGCAAAGACCGGTCCCTTACGGAACCAGAACTCTCCGGTACGCTGATTGAACACATTGCTGCCCAATAGATCTGCAGGCAAAGTGTCAACAGTCAGCTGTATTCGCTTGAACGCACACCCCAATATTGAGGCGAACGTCCGAGCCATGTACGTCTTCGCCAGGCCTGGCACTCCTTCGAGCACGACGTGGCCGTCTGAGAGAAATGCCGTAAGGATATCCCTCAATATGTGGACTTGGCCCACAACACGTCGTGCGCACTCGTTAAGAATCGATGTTGTGACTTCTTTCACTTCATCGATGCTCATCGGTTGGAGTGCATCAGCCGACGGGGTTTCGGGTGTTTCTTCTGTTGTCATCTTACTTCTACCTCACATTTCATTTCATTTCTATCAACTGTGACTGGATGTTTCTCATCCAGAAGAATAGATTCATCATTTCAGCTTCTTTGATCGTGATGTCAGGTTTCGAGGAGATCTCCTCGATGCGTGCTATTGTCTTGAAGAAGTCATCTTCTTTCAGGCTGGGGTCCTTGTAGCGGATGAGGTCCCACATCTTCCTTGCGTCATACTCAGTCCACTGATGTTTCTTGGCCAGGTCTCTTC
>JBHLRV010000341.1:0-2752 GCA_048882205.1 Candidatus Thorarchaeota archaeon
CTGCTCTTGTCACTCCCTTTGACGAGAGCGGTGTGAACGAAGAACAATACCGGAATCTGATAGAATACACGCTCAGCAAGGGTGCAACAGGCCTCGTCCCGTGCGGAACAACAGGTGAGTTCACTAGCATGAGATTCGACGAGAAGGTTGAGGCTATTAGAATCGCCTGCGAAGCAGCGCAGGGCCGTGTGCCGGTTCTCGCAGGAACCGGCGCTGCATTCACAAATGATGTCATCAAGCTCACACGTCGGGCGGCCGAGCTCGGAGCAGCAGCAGCTCTAGTTGTTTCTCCATACTTCCTCAAACCCTCAACCAAAGAAGTCTACGAACATTTTGAGAAGATAGCAAGCACAAGTGAGATTCCGATTATTGTCTACAACATTCCGCAAGTGACGGGAGTCAATCTCGACTGGAGGCTCATTGATGGTCTTCGTGAGATAGACAATATCATCGGACTGAAGGACTCGAGTGGCAATCTTGCGAATCTAACAACAATACTGGTCAGGAGGCCCGATGACTTCCAAGTAATGGTAGGTCATGATGAGGTTGCACTTCCCGCTCTAGCATCTGGATGTGATGGTGCCGTTCTCGCTAGCGCAAACATATTCCCTGACAGATACCTCCGCCTACAGGGTGCGCTTTCCGTAGGAAACCTGAAGGATGCCCTCATCATTCAAAGGAGCATACAGAAGACGGTGCGGATCATTGTCAACAGAGGAGGAGGAATGGCTGTTAAGGCCGCTCTAAACATGATGGGAGTCCCTGTTGGCAAAGCTCGACATCCTATGCATGAAGGTGATCTCCTTCGCTACGAAGACATTGATGAGCTGCGTATCTGCTTGGAAGACTTGCAGCTTATCGAGAGGGGGCCTGTTACCTTCAAAATGGGCGAGGAATCGATAGTGGCCGAAAGCTACCCAAAGGCCAAGGGGCTTGTACCGGATGAGATTCCTGACATCACACTGCTCCACGGTGAAGCACTTGCAGGTGAGGGACATGAAGTCGCCCATGTCGATCTGGTGATGGGAGTCCGAGACGGACCAATGAAGGAAGTCTTCGAGAACGCTGGCAAGCTCATAGAGGGATTCCACTCCTCTAACGTCATAAAGGACATTGAACCCACAACAGTGTTTGCACCCACAGTTACAATCACAAGTGAGAAGCAGAAGAGAATGGTCTTTGAAGTTGCGCAGAAAGCCGTGGCGGATGCTGTTGTTCGAACTGTCACAGATGGAATCGTTCCAGAGGAGTTGGTGCCTGATCTTGTCATTGCAGCGAATGTGTTTGTGCATCCGAGTGCAGTCAACGCTAGACGCGTGCATATCAACAACTTCAGAGGAGTCAGGTTCGCAATAAGGCGGGCGATTGAGAACAGGCAATCGGTCGAAGAGATTATAGCAAGAAGAGAGTCCGCGAGGCATCCTTTTGCCTACAATCCGTAGAAGCCATCTATCTGGACGCTAAAGTGTCTACATAGAAACGCCAAATGTATATCTATTCTCAAATCCTAAGGTATCCGTCTAGCAGTAACCATGGTGGTTCATACGATGAGAACCTGTACTAAGTGTGGAAGAGTCAACCAGCCAACGAGGAAGCATTGCACTCGCTGCGGAGCATCTCTAATTGGAGTCGTCAAAGAGGAGAAGCCTAAAGCTTCGACTCCAGTTCCTGAGATTGGCACTGTCACCAAAGGAGAAACAGTGGAGGATACAAGATCGGTGCCGTCGTCGACTGTACCTGATACTCCGGAAACTTCCGGTGACGGTAGACTTGTCCGTCCCAGTGAGGTGGCAACAAATCGTGTCATAGCAGCTGACCGCCACGTACAGAAGACAGAGTTTGAAAAGGCAAAGGAGATCTTTGAGCAGGCCGAGGAATACGGCATCGAGGAAGGCGGACCTGGCATCGTAGAAACAAGAATGCTGAGGGCAAGTGAAGTCAGAGAACTTCTGGATAGTGTTGCTGAGATGCCCCAGGACCCGGACCTACAGGCTTCTCCTGGCCCAGGATTGCCCGGAGAGCCAGAAACACCGGCGCCAGCGATTCCAACCCCCCAGGACATTGAAGAGAGCATTCTTGGGTCCAAATCTACTCTTGTTGAGCAAAAGGCCGAGCCGCAACCGCCTGCCAGTGTTGAACCGGTGGCACCGGAAACACCAACTCCGTTCGCCCCAGTGGAAACGCCGGTGAAAACTGAAACTGAGGTTCCATATCAACCACCAGTAAAACGTGCTGCAGCTCCCCCAACGGAACCAGTTTCGCCAACGCCGGTTGAACGAGCACCTTTCGTGCCAGAAGTATCAGACGCTCTAGAAACAGACCTACCAGATCCTGCCTACGCGAACGACCCGAAGATCAAGAAGGCAATTGCTGACATTAGACAGTCCAATGTCGAGCTCCAACGAGTCGAATACGAGTTGGAAGGCATCCGTTCACAACTTGATACAGAGGTCGAGGGCTATCGCGCAGCGGCAGAAGAGAAGAAGATACGGTATGAGGGGTTGAGGGAGCAGACCCTACTTGCCAAGAAGGAATCGGAACTAGCAACAAAGGATCATGACAATGCAGAGAAACGGAGAAAGAAGAAGATCTCCACTGAAGAGAAACGCATTGACAAGTTGAGGAAACAGATCAAGAAACATGAGAGTGCCAGGACAAAGCGGATTGGAGAACTCGAGAAGGAAAAACAGAGGGCCGCCGAGAGAGCAGCAAGAGGCTAGATCCCGAAGGAAACACGTCGCAACTCAGCAAC
>JBHLRV010000342.1:0-2746 GCA_048882205.1 Candidatus Thorarchaeota archaeon
GCGAGCCAGACCGACCACTTTAACTTCCACGAGTAGAGATATAAGACGGAGTAGCGTTACCTCTCGGACGGACTGCTCTGGAATTGCTGTAGGCGTGACCAGAACAGAAACGCTTCAGCGTCCCATGAAGAGGTTTGAGGAGGAGATATGATATGACATCTTCAATCCTTGAAGAACTGCAAGATGTTGTCATTGAAGGTGACTCAGAAAAGGCGCAAGAGGCAGCCAACAAAGCACTAGAGGCCAAGATACCTCCACTTGATGCGATAACGGAAGGATTGGCGAAGGGAGTAAAGATTGTGGGCGACCGATTCAGTCAAGGAGAGGTCTTCTTGGTAGAGCTCATTATGGCGGGCGATGCCATGAAGGCCGGGATGACAGTACTTCTGCCGGTGTTAAAGGAATCCAAGACAGAGGTGACGACGGCTGGCAAGGTCATGCTCGGCACCGTTGCAGGCGACATTCATAGCATCGGAAAGGACATTGTCGCCACCTTGCTCGAGGCAGAGGGATTTGAGGTCGTTAACCTCGGAGAGGATGTGGCGTCGGAAACATTCGTGGAGAAGGTAAAGGAGCACAATCCCGATATACTGGGCCTATCATCTTTGCTTACAGCTACGATGCCGATGCAACAAGATGTCATTGAGAAGATTGGCTCTGCTGGACTCAGTGGCAAAGTGAAGGTGATTATTGGAGGCGCTCCGACGACACAGGAGTGGGCTGATGAGATTGGGGCCGACGGTTATGCCGGGGATGCAGTTGGTGCTGTGGACCTTGTGAAGGGACTCATTCAGGGCAAGTAGGAGTGAATCAAGGAGGAATTTCATGTACAGATTGCTAGGTCGTGGAGAGATCTCTGCAATGCACACTGCAGCAATGGAAGTTCTCGAACAGATAGGCGTTGTGATTCAGCATGACAAAGCGTTGAAGACACTCGAGGCTGCTGGGGCAACTGTTGATCTCAAGACAAAGGTTGCAAAGATTCCTGAGAGTCTACTTCATGACATGCTTCAGAAATCACCGCGCAGGCACAGAATGGTGGCCCGGAATCCTAAGTACAACTTTGTCATAGGTGACGGTAAGTCCTACTTCACAAATGCGTTCGGAGCTCATTACACCATCGATCTTGAGACCGGAGAACGCAGACTATCAACGCTAAAGGATTTGGAGGAGTTCACTCTTCTAGCGGACTACTTTCCGACAGTGGACTACATCAAGCCCAACATTCTCCCACAAGATGTGTCCAAGACCATCTGGGAGCAGGAAATGGCTCTTGCCATGTTCAAGAGTGCAGAGAAACACTTGAGTCTCATTGCATTGACTCCTGACGGCTGGAGAGATGTCATAGAGATGGCGATGATATATGCTGGCGGGGAAGAGGAGTTCATCAAGAATCCGGCCATAATTGACACAGGGTTCAACAACGTTCCTCCCCTGAAATACACCGCAGAAATCATCGACATGATACTCGAATGCGCGAAGTATAGGATTCCGTTTGACATCAGCACAGGTGCATTGGCCAGCGCAAGTGGACCAGTCACACTCGCAGGCACAATAGTCCAGGGAATAGTTGAGAACCATGCAGTAGTCGTACTGACGCAGCTTGTCGGCCCAGGAACTCCCGTAATGTGGGGATCATGTGCGACGATTCTAGATCAGAGATACGGGACGGCGGCTTATGGTTCTCCAGAGAACGGTCTAATCCATGCGGCATTCTGCCAGATGGCTCACTACTATGGGATTCCTTACTATGGTGCGGCTGGAGTAATAGATTCCAAGGTTCCAGATCAACAGGCAGCATACGAGAACACAATGAACGCTTTGTTGTCAACAGTTTCAGGTGCATATGTGGTCCATGATGCAGTGTACGGAATCGTAGAAGCTGGCGTCACAGCAAGCTATGAGATGTTTGCAATAAGCAATGACATCTGTGGGGCAATCAAGAGGATCGCTCGAGGCATGAGAGTGACTCCAGAAACTTTGGCTGTAGATCTCATAGGAACTGTCGGGCACAATAAGAACCATCTCAATACTCCGGAAGCTCTGAGGTTTACAAAGAAGCATCTTATGGAGGAGCAATGGCAACCAATGATCAGCAATAGGACATCTCGACCCGAGTGGGAGAAGCGAGGGTCGAAAGATATAGCAGAAGTGGCAAGAGAGCAAGTCAAGGAGATTCTTAAGACACACAAGATTGAACCTCTTGAAAAGGGCATGGAAGCAGCTATGAGAAAGATAATAGACAAACGTGCTAAGACTACGTAGTCCATAAACTGAGAGGTGTGGCAGATTGGAAGGACCAACTCCGGATGAAGTCAGAGTCGTTGGAATGTCTACCGTCGCGGCCGCTCATACCGTCTATGTTGAGACCGTTAGGGCGAATTTCGGCGAAAGTGGCCTCGAGGCAATTGGCGAAGCGAATCGACTCCATGGCATAGAGCTCGGAAAGGAAGGTGTCAAAAGTGGTGCACTTAGAAAGGGCGACTTGAAGTCAATCTACGAATTCTTTGCTGCCGCCCACCCCTACTTCGGGTTCGAGCTCGACCTCCTTGAAGTAACTGATCGTCTGATAGATATCAAGGTGACAGCATGCCCCTGGATTGACACATTCAAGGCGAGGGGGGCAAAGGAGGATATTTGCCACTGGGTCTGCAAGATGGACGAAGGAATTGCTCAAGCCATGGATCCTGAGCTTACAATGAGCATTCCAAAATGTATGATGCGCGGAGATGACCACTGCATATAC
>JBHLRV010000343.1:0-2741 GCA_048882205.1 Candidatus Thorarchaeota archaeon
CCGGGAGCAGTGTCGCTTGAAGAGGGTCTCCTGCATCTTCTTCATGCTCAGCGGAGAATGACCTTTGATCAGATTGGGCGTGTCACAAATGCCACTGATGACCAGATAGTTGAGGCACTGGAGAACCTATCTCAATCTGGCAAGTTTCGAGGGACTATTGACAAGAACTCCAGAGTCGTCTTCACTTCTGAGGCTGTTGAGCAGCTCCCGAAGGCCGTGACAAAGTGTCCAAATTGCGGAGGTCGGCTTCCCACACCGATCTTGCCGGGTGAGGAGGAGAGCTGCCCATTTTGTGGTCATGTCATAGTCAACCGACTTGACCTGGATTAGCGGCGAGAAGTCTAAGTCACAGTTCTGTGGCTGTAGATATCCCATATGTCAACAATTTCGTCGCCGCTTGTGACATAGTACTCGTCAGAGAGGTTTGCAGTGAGACAAGAATGGTTGGGAAGTACCCTTAGCCGGTCCCCTGGTTTGAGCTTCTTAATTGGTGAGCCTGCTCCCAATTTGACGTTTCCATGTTCCTGAGAGAGGCTGACAATCACCGTCTCCTCTGCAAGGTCACCTTCGTCATAATCCGAGAGGATCTTGCCGTATCCACAGTCGGGATAGATGTGAGTAGGCCCCGGATCGAGTGAGAGTGCTGTTGCACCTGCATCAATAATCAGCCTGTCCTTGAAGGCGCCAATCACACTTGACAAGACTGTAAGCGCACAACTGTAAGACCTGCATGTCCCAAGGGCCACCTGCGTATAGTCGTAAAACACATAGTTGCCCGGACGGATTTCGGTGATTCCCTCGCGTATGGTATCACTAAGCATCATCGTAGGTGTCGAACCAATGCTGACTATCTTCGGAGTGAGTCTTCGACTTTCCTTCCTCAGCAGCTTGGCAAATCTTAGAACTGCATCACTCTCTTCGGCGGCAACCTTGCGAAGTTCGTTCCGCGATCTTGCATAGTAGGAGTGTCCCCCATGGGTTAGAATGCCCGCAAAGCAAAGCTTTCGAGCATTGTGAATCCTCTTGGCAAGGCGAATTGACGAACGTTTCTCAGGATCAACGCCGCTTCTATGGTAGTTGCAGTCCACCTTGAGAAGCACATCCAGCTCCAGCTTGCTCTTCTTTAATCCCGAGATTAGGTGCGTAACAGTGGTTGAGTTGTCGACAAGGACTTTCAGATTCACCCTGAAAGCAAGTTGTACAATCGCTGGTATCTTGTCGGGGGCCAATGGAACTGAGAGAGTAATGTCTTTGAATCCGTTCCGCGCAAAGAACTGTGCCTCCCCAATTGTCGATGCTGTTATGCCTGATGCTCCGAAATTCCTCTGTAGTTCGGCGATCTCTAGACACTTGTGAGTCTTTACGTGAGGCCTGAGAGCAACTCCATTGTCCACCGCCTTTGCTGCCATGAATCTGATGTTCGCCTTCAGTCTATCATAGTCCACAATAGTTGCGGGAGTCACCAGATCCGAAATCCGCATGAGTCCAGATTGGCGGAGTCCCTAAAAAACGGTTCTTGGTTTGTTATCGATTTCGGAACGGATCAAATTGGTTCCTATGTTATTCCGCGCTGGGCCCCTCGAATTCGGCGTCGTAGAGTTAGTCTAACTTCGTCGAGTTTGCTTCGCGCTCTACTTCTCCTAGGCCAGAATTGTTTGATCTCCTCGAAGCCGTGAACATCCCAGTAGAGGGGACAGGCTCCTGTACAATACTCAAAGTACTTGCATGGTCTGCAGCCATCAGGTGCGAAGTCCTTTGCTCGCCAGAACCTCGATGCCCTGTTGTACCACACCTTTTCAAATCCATCTTTCAAGAGATTCCCCACAGGCACGCTGAAGCTAGAGCAAGGCAATACTCCGCCCTCTGCATCCACAGACAATAGACCATCACAACAAGCACACGACTTAGCACCAAGACCATGAGCAATGGGGTTGAATAGACAGACTGGCGTAGGAGCATACCACACGAACTGGATTCCCTTCTTATTGGCCCTCTTCTTAACACGCTTCACAACGTCACCTATCTCTGAGTAGGTGATCTGAAGCTCATCTCGAAGCTTGGCAGCCGTACCTGTGTATATCACCATGTTCATACTGAAGTAACTGAGTCGAAGCTGGTCGGCAAGGAAGTCGACAAGATCCTCCATATGTTCTCTGTTCGGTTGGCAGATGGTGGTGTTGCAATGAGTGTAGATGTCAGTCTCTCTCAGATTCATTATGCCCTGGACTGTCTGATCAAATGCACCAGAAGTACCAACCATGAAGTCATGGACATGAGGAGTAGGACCTTCAATAGATACCTGAGCACTGTTTAGCCCCGCATAAACGAGTCCTTGGACATACTCTTTCTCAGCACACCTTCGACCATTTGTGATGAGATTCACTCGAAGACCTCTCTTTCGAGCATACAAAATCAGCTCAAACAAGTCCTCACGCAGCGTCGGCTCGCCTCCAGTGAACGACAGGCTCGGAACATGAGCATCGTCGACAATGATGTCGATGACTCGCTTGACATCTTCAGTTGTCATTTCACCAGATTCACGATAAGGTGAATATGCGTAACAGAATCGACACTGGTTATTACAACGATACGAAACTGCAATCTCACTCAGAACAGGATACTTGATTTCCCCAGTACCGAACGGAACGATCTTCGCCGTCTTGTAGGAGTAGATATTCATATTCCCCATTGTCATGTTCCGAAGGTCGTCGACGAACGCGGCGAGGTCATTCACCACAATC
>JBHLRV010000344.1:0-2735 GCA_048882205.1 Candidatus Thorarchaeota archaeon
TCTGATTACAACAGGAGGGACCATCTCCAGTGTATACGATTCACAGACTGAAGTGCTAAGGCCTGGACTCTCTGTCGCAACACTTCTGGAGAGGTTGCCAAAGGGCATGGGCAATGTCGACGTATGTCAGAAGGAGCTATTCCAACTCGATTCGGCCAATGCACAACCTCATCATTGGCAGGAAATTGCCAGTGCTATCAAAGATGTGAACGACGAGATACCGGATCTCCAGGGCATCGTGATAACTCACGGCACTGACACGATGGTGTATTCAGCCGCAGCAGTCAGTTTCATGGTACAAGATTTCGGCAAGCCGATTGTCTTTACAGGTTCACAGATTCCGGCGACGATTCCGTGGAGCGATGGACCGCGAAATCTGCTGGATGCCATAAGAGTCGCAGCCTTTGGAGACATTGGCGAAACGTGCATCGTGTTTAATGGTGAGATTCATCGTGCTACTCGAGCCAAGAAGTTGCGAGTCAACTCCTATGATGCATTTGACTCTATGGACCCAACACCACTTGGAGTTCTAGCTAGAGACATCGTGTTGTACGAAGGAAGAAGAAGCAGGGCCATTTCAATTCCTACATTTGACTCTCTTCTTGATGACAGAGTGTGGCTTCTAAAGATCTTTCCCGGACTTCCGCCCGAGATACTCATGAGGGTACTGGACATGGGGTATCACGGAATTGTCATTGAGGGGTTTGGTTCTGGCAACATCCCTACTGAAGAGAACGCTTTGACGGAGGCTATTCGAGAAACTGTGGATCGTGGCTGTTTTGTTGTCATCAGTTCACAGTGCACATTTGGACAAGCTGATCTATCGATGTATGAGGTTGGCCGTGCGGCTGCGGATGTAGGAGCGATGAGTGCATTCGATATGACTTCTGAAGCGGCAGTCGTGAAACTTGCCTGGGTACTCGGTCATACCAGTAGTGCTAGCAAGGTCAAGGAATTGATGGCAACCAATTTGGTTGGTGAGATGTCGTTTCCTGCGGGGGGCGGACATCGTGGGACATAGCCAGCGTCAGGCTTAAATCCGCACGTCCCCCCGAAAGCCATGCTAAGCCTGGGTAGCCAAGTGGTTTGCTCAAGACGTTTCGTCATGAACCCATGAACGGCGGTAGCCTGGAGCTCACGCCGACTTTTGGTTTGGCGAACGGAGAGCTACTCTCCCTTTGGGAGGCATGAGTTCGAATCTCATCCCAGGCGCCAACTTCTCATTAAGCTACTTTGCTGTCTGACCCTGTGGACCATGCATCTCCCATATATCTATGCAAACCTTCTCCGTCACGGGCACGAGGGTCTAGAGTGATGAGCTCGAAGAAAACGTCGGGCTGGATGATAACTATTATAAGGCGTCTTCAAGAGGCGAACAAGCCTCAGACCAGTCAGGATGAGGTTGTAGACCATGTCCGAGGATTATCGACATATCGTGCGTATCGCAGGCCATGACATCGATGGCCAGGAGAATCTACTCCAGGGTCTCACCCGGGTAAGGGGTGTAGGTCTCAGGCTATCAAAGGCAATATTGACCCAGCTAAGCTTTGACCCAGAAGATAGACTGGGATACCTGACTGATGCTCAGATAACAAAGATTGAGAAGATATTGAAGGACCCTGTATCCGCTGGAATGCCCGACTGGTATGTGAACCGGCCACGAGACCGCACAAGCGGGAGAATGCTCCATCTGACTGGTTCTGACTTGGAGTTTGCTCATAGGAGCGACATTGATCGATTGAAGCGTATCAGGTCTTGGAGAGGAGTAAGACACTCCTTGGGACTGAAAGTCAGAGGACAACATACGAGAACCACTGGCCGTGGTGGCATAGCTGTTGGCGTATCCAGAAAGAGAGTGAAGTAGCGCTGTGAGGTTGTGGGAGAATGGGTGACCCTCGTCGACAGAAGAAGAAGTACGTGACGCCGAAGCGTCCATTTGACAGCGAAAGATTCGAGACTGAACTCCAGTTGATAGGGTCATATGGTCTCCGCAACAAACGAGAGCTGTGGAGGCACAGGACTGAGCTCTCCCGATACAGAAGACAGGCAAGAAACTTGCTGGCGTTAACAGCGGCAGATAGAGCCACGCTGGAGCGAGAACTCGTAGACAAACTCGTACGACTGGGAATCCTGACTGGAGAACCCACTTTGGACGGTGTTCTTGATCTTACTCTGGATAATCTCCTAGAACGCAGGCTACAGACCATAGTCTTCAGGAAAGGTATGGCAAGCTCAGCCTATCATGCCCGGCAGCTTGTCACACATGGTCATATCGCCCTCGATGGGGCAAAGGTGAGTACCCCTTCTAGATTGATTACTCTTGACGAAGAGGCGCGAATGAGTTACGTTGCCAAATCTCCCCTCAGTGATGACTCACATCCCGCGAGAATTGCAGCGTCTGCAGCTGCACAGCGCATCGCTGCTGAGGCTGTCGCAGCCATTGAGGGCGTGGATGATGTCCCTACTTCTGATGAAGACGGGCAATCTGATGGAAATAGCAGGAATGGTCGTAGGTAAGGTGTCAAGTAATGAGTAAGAGCGAAGAGCGCACCAAGTGGGGAATTGCACATATCTTTGCGTCATATAACGACACTATCATTCATGTCACAGATATCACTGGTGCAGAAACAATCGCACGTTACAGCGGTGGGATGATGGTGAAGGCCGACCGTAACGAATCGTCACCTCACGCAGCAATGCAGGCCGCCTTTCAGGCCGCGAGGGAGGCCAAGGAC
>JBHLRV010000345.1:0-2721 GCA_048882205.1 Candidatus Thorarchaeota archaeon
GACAAAAGCCCACAGCAATACCATAGCGTGTGTCAATGTGTCTTATCTTGATCCGGTTTATTGATGCTGCATGGTGAAGTAGTTTGTTGATTCGTGCTTCTGCAATTCGTTGAGCCTTGCTCACAAAAGGTCTTGATACGTTCAACTCATCGGCTATCTTATAGGGACGGACATTCTGTCTCCTCTTCAGCCAGATGAATGCCTGCTGTTTTGTAGGATAGACCAATGGAGTGAACGTGTCGCTTTCCTCCTAACTTGAACGTTAACCTGACTCTGGCAACTATATCCTAATGCTTCTTTGATATATAAATTAACCGGTCGGAGGTTAATTCAATGAGTACAGTGATGGATCTACTTATACGTAACTCCCAAAGTACTAGGCCTAGATGGTCATTTTCAATGTCTACTCGAAGAGAAACAATCTCTGAACTTCTAGAGGAAGCAGAGAATCCGATGACGGCACAAGAAATATGCAACATGCTGGGGATCAAGAATAGAGCCTTAGTCTATGAGGACATCGAACACATCTCGCTCTCGGTCAAGAATCGTGGGAAGCAGTTGATCATACAGCCTGCAAGTTGTGGAAAGTGTGGCTACGTGTTTAAAGATCGGAGGAAGATCAAGAGACCATCGAAGTGTCCCAAATGCCGTTCGCAGTGGATACTCCAACCTGCCTATATGATTCGTGATACGAAATAGCCTAGTCGTCAAATCTGTGAGTTCGATGAGCATCTGCGCCTTGGTGTTTGATGCTAGTTACCCTGGTTACAACGAAGTCGGACAGTCCATAATCCGCCTGTTCCACATATCCGTGAACGACTACTGGCATTCCCACCCGGGGCAGGAATTGGCATTTGTCCAATACTTTGGCCGAAACATTGACACTATAGGTCTGTCCGGTCTCCTCACTCTGGACTACTATCGTTGTTGATCCGTACCATCGGCGTGCGCTGACCCTAGTGGTTCTACTTCGGCCAACTTCACGAATCACGCCCTTGACAACGGTCACTTTGAGTCTTCCTCCCATGGTGCCACCAAGGAACCGTATCTTCCTCCCCCACCAGGAATGTATCCCACCTTCTTATTCCTGTATGCCGTGACCATCTGGCCGAGCCTCCTGTTGAATTTGCGAATTTGCCCAAGAGGCACGTCTGTGAGAATGCCGGTTTCCGAGCCTAAAACCTCTCGAAGTGAGGAGTAGAGTTTTCTGACCGACTTGGAGGACCTTGACTTCACACCGAGGGCCACAGAGATCATGTCAAGGAGAGGGGGAATGTGAAGGTATGGAGGTCTATGGTTCGGCGAAGTGCTCTTTCCTTCCCCTATCATCAATGCTCTGTCACGTACACCCAGCCTCAACGACTTTCCATCAGATGGGCATTTTACCTTGCGTCGGTGAATGTCCTCCAGTAGTCGACTTCGATCTTCTAGGTTCCGACAAAAGAGGTAGATGTTCAAATCGTCAAACTCAGGCGCAGCAGCTCCATCGCCAATGACGAGGGTCCTTCTGCATGCAGAACAGAAAGAAAGGTAGTACTTGCCCAGTCGAGGATTGAATCCCACATTCAGTTCCGGACGACGACTCTTCTCTCTCAGGATCGCCATTTTGAGCTCGTCAAATGAGGGAGATTCCATACTGAAGCGAACAAACTCTCTTCCAATCTTGTCAGGGGAAGGAGAGTGAGCGTCACTTGCTGTTATGTATGTGAGCCTTCTTAGCTCGGGCACACTATCTGCGACGTCCGAGTCGGCTGAGAGACCCAATTCAAGGAAGTGAATGTGTCGAGTTTCCTCACCGTAGCAGCCTTCAAGAGTGGAATACCTGCCCTCTCTGAAGATTGCCTTGAATGGGGTAAACGCGTGAGCCGGACCAATCAGTCCGCCTGCGTCTCTGACTACTCCGGCGAGCTCATCAGCCTTCAAGTTCACACGAGGACGTCCACCCCACTCATGATCGAGGTTTGGTGAGTGAGGACGTATCGAAATGCGAAGTGCTTCAATAGACTCGAAATCTGGAAGTAGACATAGATGATGTATTGACTCAACATCCTCAATCTCGACAGTGGGTATGAAACTCACAGAGCCTTTGACTAGCATGTCACCCTTCCGCTCCAGGTGCCGCTTCAGATGATTGAGCCATTGTGGTTGTGTGGCGTCACCGGTGCCCAGAATGTCTAGCCCTTTCTCCTTTGCCCCGTCGACAAGTCTTGGCACTGTCATAGACTTGCTGACACCAATGGAATGTAGAGAATGTATGTGCAGATCCGCATCAAAGCACTCCATGCATTAGCTCCTCATATGTCAATAACGACCTTCGTCGTATTGGGCTCCGCCGCGAACTCGAAAGCCTTTGCTCCATCCTCTAGCTTGAAGTTCTTTGTGATAAGCCGCTTTACTTCAATACGACCCTTGTCCAATATGTCTATTGCCTTATCGAATGGCCCTCCGCTTGTGCCAAATAGCGTTAGGTTTCGCGTGACCAAGTCGGTCGTGTTGATTTCGATCTTCTCATTGTGGATACTCTTGAGTGCCAAGTTGCCGCCGCTGCGCACGATGTTCAGCCCCATTTTGAAGCCATCAGAGTTTCCTGTCGTTTCAACGACGATTCGTGGTCCAGCATCTGTGGTCGAATTTCGAACCTTCTCCATCCAATCAGCATCTTCAGAGCTTACTGTGTTGGGAATACCAAGTTGTCGGACTAGACCTAGTTGCCATCGATTC
>JBHLRV010000346.1:0-2711 GCA_048882205.1 Candidatus Thorarchaeota archaeon
GGGCTATAGTCATATTCGTCTCCCACATCTGCACTGTCTTCAAACTCAAGAAGCCCCGAGTAGACCTCGCCTGTTCGCTTGTCAGTCAGAATGATGGTGCCATTTGACTCCACTTTGATTCGAACAAAATTGTTCTCAATCGAGTCGTTTCCAGACACAACTGCACCGTTGACATCCGTTATCAGGTCCTCGGAAGCACCTGCAATGTCAAAGCGCTTTGTCCCGAGACCCCCTACTTTGTCCACCTGTATCGCCAGAGATAGGAACTCCTCACGATCCGCAATGAGTTTGGCCTTCTCGTCCTTTCTGAGCTGAAGGTCAAGAACTTGAATGGGGGTAGGTTTTCCTTCCTCATCTGTAAGAAGGGGTATCCCTTTCATGGACTCTTGTGCATAGTACTTCCTAGCCCAGACCTCGACGATCTTATTGGCCGAGTTCACACGTATACGGTATGCAGTCGAGAGATGAGGTAGTCTATCCCGCACTTCTGGGAACAACAAGGCAAGTTCGCTGAAATCGAACTCGAATTCTGTGAGTGTTTCGCTTCCGATCGTAATCTCCCGTTCCGCAGACGGTGACGGATCGAAACCCTGGCTGACCACGAATTGTATATGAATCTCATTCTTCGCAGCTTCAAGAGGGGTCTTCGGAGCAAGGTCTGCGGTCGAAAGCTGCACGTCCGCAAGTCTTGTGAATCTGAAATCCGAGGCAGGTAGTTCGAAGATGACTACGCCACTCCTTTCTCGCGGGAGGGGGTTCGTGACGACTATTCCTGGTGTATCCCTGGATTGTTCTTGAGATAGTGTTGAGTATGCCTTTTCAAGAAGAGAGTCTGAGATCTCGTTGACCCATCGGAATCTCTGAACCATATCATCATGGACCTCGTCTATGCTGCAACCACAGATGTCATCATGAGGATGGTTCCTTAGAAGATACTTCCAGGCCATTCTAATCTCATCATCGGGGTACTTTGCACCGAGGATGTGGGCTACTGAACACCAAGGCTCCACAACACGTTCAAGGAGTCTCTGCGTGTACTCGTTCATCTGCTTGAGATAGACCCTTGACGAGTATACTCCCGAGAGTAGATTCTGATACTTGGAACCTCGAAACTCCCCTCGGTATCTCTTCAGTCTGCCTCGGTTCTCTCGTAGTTGGTCAACAAACATGGTCAGCGTACCAAACACTATCTTCTTGTCATGTTTGCCATTGTAGGTCTGAATCACTTTGGGAACATGAGGCTGGGGTAGGAGGTGATCAGAGCCGTTCATCAAGAGAAGTGTCTCAATTCTCGACCAAGGTCTTAGTTGTTCGACTACGCTCTCGACCGCATTCACCGCTTCTTGAATATCCTCAGGTAGCCGTGCCACGTTGAAGTAAGACATTGGTAACCAGTGTGCCAACACTTCGCTTCCGTCAGACGCTTCCCAAATGAATTCTGCTCCAAGCTCCTCCATCTCATTCCCTGCGCCACGTGCAAAGATAACCGAGTCGTATCCGAATTGGGAGAGTATCATTGGAAGCTGACTCACGTGTCCAAATGGATCAGGGATGTAGCCGACGTCCATGACTCGTCCAAACTCTCTCGCTATTCTCCTTCCGAGCAATAGGTTTCTGATGAGGGCTTCACCGGACACTAGAAACACATCAGGCAGCACATACCAAGGCCCGACGTCAATTCGTCCCTTAATCACCAAATCTCTCAGCTTCTCACGTTGATGGGGGACCATCTCCAAGTAGTCTTCAAGGACCACAGTCTGACCGTCAAATGTGAAATTCTTGAACTCTGGGTCGCTCTCTAGCACGTGAAGAAGTTGATCCATGAGAGCTACTAGTTTGAGTCGAAACTTCTGGAAAGTCAGGTACCAAGCTCGATCCCAATGTGTTTCGCTGATGAGAATGGCTTCCGGCTTGACCTCTAGCATCATATCAACCCCAAAGTCGGTTGAGGAGAATCGGTGTCTTTTGCAATATGAATGACTCGAATTCTTTGAGAGGTGTTTGATAGAGGCCGAATCCTCTACTCGCCATAGAAGGAGTAACCTTACACGACCTCTGACTCAATCATCAACATACTTTTCGGCGGTTGTAGCACCGGACACTTGTTCGACATGAAAAGATTCACAGTATCAAGTGTCATTCGAAGGTGCGTTTGAGTTTGAGCGAGTTTCCCGCCGATTTTGAAGAGATAAGAGAAATCGAGATGTTGGCCTACAGAGCTTGGCCACCCAAAGAGATCGTTAGTCTGGGTGGGTGGCTCCTCAGGGCTGACCTAGGCGTCACTCGTCGCGCCAATAGCGTCCTACCAATCGGAGAGCCATCGTTAGGTCTAGATGAGGCTATTGAACACGTAATTGGCTTCTATCATAAGCGGGCACTGGTCCCGCGATTTCAGATGACTGAGGCAAGTAGTCCAACAGGCCTAGATGAGGTTCTTGATGATGCAGGCTTCCGCTATGAAATGAAGACGTATGTCGAATGTGCGCCGCTCCGCGGACTCACAACAGAGGAGGCTGAGCACGAGGTAGAGCTATTCGATCACCCCACAAGAGAATGGCTCCTGGGCTTTGCCCATGCCGGTGAGATGGATAGAGAATCAGCGCAGGTACGACAGGCAATCTTGAAGCGGATACGCCCAGACAAGCGGTTCGCATTGACAAGGCTGGATGGTAAAATCGCCGGAGTCTGCGTAGGCGTACTTGATGGCAGAT
>JBHLRV010000347.1:0-2699 GCA_048882205.1 Candidatus Thorarchaeota archaeon
AAACTCATCCCTGAAATGGCTAGGTCGGGACAGTAGCTGGTGGTGAGAAGAGGATTGGACGAAGATGCTGAGCCAAAACCCGTCCGAGGGACAGCACTTCTAGTCATCACCATCATAATCATCGCTGTTTCTGTTGGCTACGTCGTACTCCCACGAAATGGGCCTGCACCCGACCTTCGAGTGAGAGTTGCCATTGTGGACTCTGGGATCACGAAAGACGAAGAGCTTCTGACTAGAGTTGTGGCAGAAGCGAGCTTCATTAACTCAAGCTACGGCTACCAAACTGCAGACAACTCTACTGAGGATAGCCAGCCAAATGGCAATCCTCATGGCACCTATGTTGCCAAGATACTCTCTCAAGAGGCCCCAGATGCCGCGATTATCAACGCGAAAGTAGTCACGACAAGCAACACTGCAACCATTGAAGGCATCATCAGTGCAATTCAGTGGGCTGTTGAGGATGAGAATTGTAGCGTCATCAATATCAGTCTAGGCACTCTTCCCACTACAGAGAATGGGTTAGGAAATATCGTAAAATGGGCCTTTGAAAGGGGAGTTTCCATTGTGGCAGCAGCCGGAAACAACGGCATGGGTGGGGCGGTAGGAACCTCTATTGAGTCACCAGCAGTATATCCAGAGGTGATAGCAGTGGGGGCGGCTGACAACATTGGCGGACTCTTTGATTTTTCTGGGAGGGGACCTCTGTGGGACCGAACGATTAAGCCTGATATTTGTGCATCCGGCTTCTACTCAGAGAACGGAGTGACCGTGTTTGGTACGAGCTATGCTACTCCCGTCGTCTCGGCGGCGGCTATTGGGATAATTGAGTTCTGTGAGGAGAACGACCTATCTTGGACTCCTGGAATGATAAAGGCTACATTACTGGCTAGTGCAATCGAAATCCCTCGAGAAGCGTGGGAAGCTGGGGCTGGTCTTGTTGACTTGGACCAGGCTCTGAACTTAGTTGAGGATTCATTGGGAATTCAAGAACTTCCATTGATTGCGGCGATTTCTCCAACTTCCGGCCCATTCAGCTTCGAACGATGGTTTGTCAATTCTACAGCCCATGTGTCTGCGTCAGTATTCTGCAGCGATGTCGCAACCTTCGCAATCCTCTACACAGGATCTGCCTCGGAGTGGGTGACGGGACCCCGAAACATCACGCTTGATCAGAGAGGTGCATTCCATTTCGATATCAGAGTAGTGACAAACGTAACTCTCAATGACACTTCACTGGAAGTGGCTCTCATATCTCCTGGCTACAGCAACCTCAGAGCAAGATTCACCTTTGACGTGGCAACCCCTCAGGCAAGGATTGCATTTGATTTCAGCCATTCTCCTTGGCTTATCGACTCCATTTATGGGCAGTTCAGAGGTTTATACGAGCTGATTACACAGGCGGGTATTGCAGTCGAAGAGTTCAGGTCTCCACAAGAGATCCTTGCAAAGAATCTTACTCAATATGACGCAATCTTCGTCGTCGATCCGTGTGCTTGGGACTATTCTCAGATCGACAATGAAGATACACCCACTCGTGTGTTTTCATACTCCCCCGCGGAGATTGCTACCTATACTGACTATTGGAACGCAGGGGGGAGCTTGCTCATCATAGGACTTGGAAACTCCAGCCTGGACCTACTGTCTGCAAACGAGCTACTTGCGCCATTTGGGTTTCAATTAAACTACGATCAGATACCAGCCGTCACAATAGTTGTTAATGGGATATCTTCCACCCACCTAATAACAGACATAGAGGAGCACAACGCGACCTCAGGAATAGACTCATTCGACTTTAACGGGTGTTCTGTGAACTACACTGGAGCAGCCTACTCGCTGGCGCAGACTGAGGTCAGCTTTCTACTCACCAACGGATCACTGAGTCTGAAAAACCGAACTGTCGTGGCTGCACTAGAAGGAGCAGGTGGTGGAAGGATAATTGTTTCTGGCAGCAATTTCCTGTTCGACAACTGGGGGATAAGGGGAAGTTACCAATCCACTCAGAACGCGCCATTTGCACTTCAGATTACACGTTGGCTGACAGGCATCATATGAGAGTCATAGAAGCGGTGCAATGTTTTCACATGCTGTCTTTGCGGCGTAGACGAGAAGCCCTGTCTTCATACTCTTGCCGGCAGCGAGAACTAGAATGGCCTTTTCACCTGCGCTCTTCATAATCATCAGGCCAGATTCGTTCGTAAGAAGGACCTCTTCCAGAAGCCCCTGGTCCATTCTTTCTGCGGCCAAGTCTGCGACTCCCAGAATTGATGCTGCCATCGCTGCAATCTCTGCCTCTTCAAGTCCCTGTGGCACAGCACATGCGATAGGCAGGCCCTCCTTGGAGAGAAGCATCCATGCCCTAATTCCGGTGGCTAGCGAGGTGGCCTCTTCCATTATCTGACGAAGTTTTCCCTGCAGTTCCTCGAATGCGGGGTCGAACACGGTGGCCTGCCTCCTCACTATCCTTACTGCGAAAAAGTGAAGGAAATGCGCATTAATAAAGTTTGGTTGGTGTATGTGTTATGCTTAGTTTCAGCAGACATTCTGATGTTGGATTATCTTTAGTCGTACATTCTCCAGACCCGGTATCACGCAATGGCGTCCAACGGAGAGGGTTTCACATAAGCTCGTCGGTACTCAAGCTAATACGCAGTGAATTCAGCATCTTGGTCACGAGCCCAATCTTGACTGGTGGCTTAGCG
>JBHLRV010000348.1:0-2698 GCA_048882205.1 Candidatus Thorarchaeota archaeon
TTCCTAGGATGCATCTCTCTTGCATCAACTGGAACCAAGATTCTGTAAAGCTGTCTTCGCATGGATAAGACTGCCTGTCTGTCGAGTCCATGCCAGGCCTCGGGGTGGTCGAAAATCGAAAGGAAATCGGAAGGCTCTGGGGACGCGAGCACGCCTGCCATCAATATAGGATACTTGGCGGTCTCTATGTATAGACCGGGAGGGGTGAAGACGGTCAGCTGCCTTGATGATGCCACTGAGCCAAGCTGCATCTGAGTAGTCAAGGTCTGACCGACTGCCATAGCAATACCCCAAAGAGAGGCTGGATCCATTCACTATCCAACTACAAATTGCTAAGGTCCTTGTCTGTCATACTAGTTCGATTGATAGGGCACGCTCATCGTGGGGGGACTCTTCCGAAAGTATTCCCATGTCAAGAATGCCCCAGGAAATTAGGGAATCTTCAGTCTACGAGTGTCTGAAGCTTGCCTTCGGGTTATACTATGTAATCAGCGACTTGCGGATTCCAGCAACTAGTTGGTCGTAGGTTTCTTCTGGAGAGTCTACCTCTGCGAAACCGCCAGTGTACACATCTCTGCTGCCGCCTCCCTTTCCGCCAAGCTGCTCGACAGTTTCTTGAACATAGTCTTTTGCTTCACCTACGAGCTCGTTCGTCCATAGAATGAAGGTCGGTTTCCTACTGGGGGAGTAAAGCAAGGCCGCCGAAGGGCCTTCGAGCCTTATCTTCTTGACAATCATTCTCATAGCCTTGGAATCGAAACCGGCCATGTACTCGTGGAGGAATCTTACGTTGGCAATCTCCTCCATCGTAGGGCCTTCAGTGATAAGCTGTTCAACCTTATCGATAAGCTGTTTCCTCTGACTTGTCGAGATCCTTGCTTTGTCCAACACCGCACCCACTTGGCCAATCTCGAACGGATAGGCGTGTTTTCTGCTTAGGAGTTCGTTGTAAGTTCTGGTCAATTCTTCTCTTGCTCTCCGGCCAGCGACAAACTCTACCCGCAATCCCTCTGGTATCGCCTTGAAGTCGATAATCTTGAATACTCCAATATCGCGAGTGTTCGCGACATGTGTCCCCGAGCAAGCAGAGCTGTCGAATTCGCCGACCTTGACCACTCTAATGACTTGATGCTTTTCTGAAACTCCCTCTCGAGCTCTAACATCTGAACTCACTTCTGAAGCCTTCACCAAATCAGTTTCTACGGGGAGCTCATCTTCAATCAGACCTTGGACTTCATCCTCTCCCTGGATGAGGTCCTTCAGTTCTAACTCGCGTCCGCCAAGGTCTACTGTGCCATGTTCACCGTCTATCCACATGTAACCAAGCACAACGTCATGGTGTTTTTTCTTGATGGAGGCTACAAGCAGGTGCTCTGATGTATGATTCCTCATCATAGCCTTTCGCCAGTCAAGGTCGACGATGAGGTTTGCTACTGTCCCCGGAGGTACCTGCTGATCCGTGATGAGACTCAGCCGCCCTTCAATGCTCGCAGCGTCGGTGAATCGAACCTCTTCGTTTCCAATGAGTAGTTTCCCTCTATCTCCAGCCTGCCCGCCCGCTGCAGGTCGAACGACCTCTTCGCTGATGACAGTAGCGAATTGCCCCTCGACCTTGTCACAAGCTATTATGGTAACAGGAAACTCAGCTTTCAATGGGTCGGTCCAATAGGGAGGTTCTTCAGTCATCGGAATCACATCCTCCGAAATCGATAAAGCAGGGACACATAATTCTTTACCACAACGCCCGATGCACTGAGGCGAATATCGATGTCACGATTCTTGAAGAAAGACCCAGTCAAAAAGGCCAAGAAGCACATAGAGAGAGCTTTGCGCGAGTTGGAGGAAGACTACCCCGACTATGCCAGTCAGGAGTACGAAAAGGCAGCCACCCTCTTCTTGGAGGCCGGAGAGGTAGATTTCGCGGTAAAGTACTATCGTGAAGCTTCTTACGCGGCACTTGAGAGGGAAGACCATGAAAGGGCAGCCAACATGAAAATAGAGGCTGCGGATGTGCTTCTTATGGACAGAAGGTTTGACGAAGGAGGGAGTCTATACTCCGAAGCATCTGACCATCTCTTCCGAATCAAGAAGACAAAGGAGTCAACTAGGTTTGCTTCACTTGGAATTCTTTCCTACCTTGCAGCTCGGAACTTCGACACAGGCGTCAACGTGATCAGGAAAGTCGAAAAGCGTATAGCTGGCATTTCCGTGGGGAAGGTTCCCATGCTCGACCTTGCCCGCCTGAGTGTCAACATTCTCTGTGAAGGCGGAGTTGTTCCAGCCAAAGTATTGAACAAGGCCATCTCATCTGCAAAACCGAGGAAGGCAGAAGAAGGGCTGTTCTCATTTCTCACAGAGTCTGTCAAGATTGCCCGCGATACAGACGTCGTGATAGAATGGGCAGGTGAAGCAAAGGACGAAGTGACAGCAAAGGCTCCCATCGAGTTTGAGCTCAGATACAAATGCCCTGTCCCCGTGCGAGTTTCAGACTATCGGTATTCTCTATCCAAGAGTCTCAAGTTCACAAAGGAGCCAGAGATTGAGTCTAGACTCGGCAAGGAAGACTCATGGCTCTTGGAGCTGATGCCGGTTCTCAGCGGCGACGGGACCGTAGGTCCTTTTAGTCTCACTCTGGAAGGTGAGAGCGTGCTGGTAAACAAAATGAGCAATGTACTTGACTTTCGAATTGCTCGACCTC
>JBHLRV010000349.1:0-2696 GCA_048882205.1 Candidatus Thorarchaeota archaeon
CGGCGGATTGTTAAGCCCGCCACTGAATTGGCGTATCAAATGGCCCAGACTATCGTGCGGTCAGCACTTTATTTGTCTTATCCAGATAAGCCGAACCGCGCAACTGCATGTGACACTGCATCTTCTCATGAGTCATCAAGGGCATTCAGCAGAGCGAATCTCGTCCAGCAATCTTCCCAAGGTCACTCATCTGGAACGCGGGTCTCTTCGTGTATTTCGTCGACGAACTGCCGATATCGTTTCCCGTAATCCTCCCTGGTGTTCGTCCAAACTAGTCGGAAGATCTCATTGTTCGCCATGAATCTGGAGAGAAACTGTTTCCACCCATCCCATTCATCTTCTCCCATCCATCCACGACCTAAAGGTGAGGCGATGAAGACGATTTCCCCGATATCTAGGAGAATCCCACTCCAGTGAAATGTCTTACGTTGGTTTGGAGACAATGCCTCATATCCAGTGTAGAACTCGTACATGCTCTGCAGTCCCGGGTCGCCTACCATCTGTTTCTTGAGATCTATCAAGGCCATCATCGCCCCGACATAGCTTTCGTATCCCTTGTCCCTACGACTCCGTCGATACTCTAGATAGAAGAAGACCATGCCTACCACTATCGACAGGGAAGCGACAACCAGCGACAACTCACCCAATAACTGCACAGTCTTCACCAACTACGGACAATCTAAGGTATATCAATGGCCTTCTTGATTCTATTGCTTTCCTGATAGTATTGGCAGCAGAAGATTGGAGTCTAGCGGTCCTAGTAGGCATGACTGGCCAAAACAAAACAGAAGGGGCCGACTGGCCCCTTGAATCAGGTCACTCCTCGTCTTCCTCGCCGAATCGCTTCGGCTTGCCGAGACGCCTTGAGTCGTCGATTCGCAGACGGTCCGGATCTGGAGGTGCAGCACCAGGGTAGGTTGGCCTCTTGGGCTCCTCCAATTCCTCAGCGACGTCCTTGTCTACTTCATCAGGCTCTACTGGCTCTTTCTCCTCGCGAATTCTCTCGGCGACTCTCTCTGCACGCTCAAAGAGCAGGTAGTACAGAGATGTGAATATCGCAACTAGCGGGAAGGCAAGTAGCTTGGCGATGTCTCTGAAGAGGAAGTTCTGGTAGATCTGGTCAGTGGTTGCGGCCCAATTGAACCAGTCCGATATCAACGAACCAGGGCTGCTGGTCACAGCAATGATGCTGTCTACAAAGAAGAACCCACTGGCCAAGAAGAACGTGAACAGAGGACCAAAGTCACGAGTCGCAACACGGGATTCCTCCACTCCCTCGGTAACAGTCCTACCGACGCCGCTAAGCGCGTAGAGCAAGAAGAAGAGCGACATCCCAATGTCAATTGGATTGATAGTAGGTGCACCGACGCGACGCATTACATTGACCAAGAAGTAGCCTGAGTATAGTGCGATGAACACGGTCATCAGAGCTATGTTCAGGGCAGCCCCCCTTGCAGCGTATCGGAAGAAAGCGAGCAGGGAAACAACTGCGAAGAGACCTAGCAACCCGACGGCGACCCACAAAAGAGTCCCGTGTGCTGCGAGGTTTGTGACTGCCTGTGGGAAGATGGAAGTCACGAGTGTACCGATTCCAAACATGTCCTCGGGAATCAGCCAAATCGCAGCCAGTATCTCTGCTCCGATTATACCCAACCCGATGATGAGCACCAAGAAGCTACCAAGGCCAATGGCTATTCCGCCTTTCTTCGGTTCAGCAAGGGTGGCAAGTCGAAGACTAGTTCTTGACGACAAGTATGCCTGGAAGGCAATCCAGCCTATCCAGCAGAATATCGCAAAGAACAGGAGTGCCTCTTGGCTGAGCCATATGGACAGGAACACGGATATGGCGAACGACATTGCTAGCCATGCCACACCCTTCAACTCTGTGACTCTTCCACGTCCACGCCTTGTAATCCATAGCCTGTCAGCCCCAATCCCCATGAACAACGATCCAAGAGCAAAGTAGATCGTACCTGTTGCGCCGACATACACGAAGAAGGTCACAAGGAAGGTTTCCTGTGGTTGTCCAACGTAGGCCGACATCAGGATTGAGAACAGGAATCCAAGGAAGGTCGTGAACATGAAGATGATCAAGTAAGAGATGTACCTACGAGTCTTGAAGAAGACACGTAGACCGTCAACAATGTTTGATAGAATTGGGATCTCCAAATGCAAATCCTCCCTATGTCTGCAACAGGGTTGCCACGAGGATTTAAGCTTTGCATAGACCTTCAGGAATAGCGCCTGATGGTGCTGAATCCGTCAGTTTCTATTCGCGTGAGGCGAAGTCCTTAAATGGAGGCGTATCGTTTCAGTATTAGTGGTCAGGTATTCAGTAGGGCCTAGTTTTGTAACATGCCCTCATAACATAACTCCCCCCCTCCTACCACATTGTGTCCTGCTGACCCTGGCCACACCTTCACTCATTGTGGGATAGAATGCATTCTTTGGGAAACAAACGTGATACGAGAATATTCCCGCTGCCTTGTTCCTGAAACCTATCCTCCAGAAACAGTGTCGATGCGTTACCAATTTGCCCAGATGGAACCGCGTGAAACACTGGTCACAGTATTAAAATAGCGCGGTGGCTATAGTTGAGAGCTAGGTAGCGTGTCTATAGAGATGTTCTCTTACGTTACCGCGGTATACTACACAGAGCACATCTCTGTGATACAGAAACAGGAGAGAGAATCTAA
>JBHLRV010000350.1:0-2691 GCA_048882205.1 Candidatus Thorarchaeota archaeon
GCAATGCATGGAGGAAATGCCGTGGTTACGTCTGCAGTAATCTTGACTGGCTTCCTGTCTCTGATCCTCGTTGTCATCTCAGATTCTATTCTTTGGACAGCCTCTGTCAAACGTATTGGAAGTGTGGGCACGTCCATTGTGCTTCGAAGAATCAACTGTTTGAACTTCCCGGATATCAAGCGATGAAGCTCTGATTTTCGTATTGGCACCCAACCTGAGTCAAGATGACGATTGATGAGCTTCCACTTCTCGCTGTGAAAGGTAGGCGCGACTTCAAGATAGTCCTCAAACCTGATTCGAAAGTTGAAACTCCTCAACATCAAAGGCAGTTTCGAACGTTGGGTTTCAGATCCTGTGGATTCTATAGTCCAACCAAACGAGGACTCACACATCTCGACTACGTTGCGATCCTTCTCCCTAGACAGATGTCTGTTCACAGCCTTTGATTCAGCCTCGGCCTGATACTCCTTCAGTCTAGGATGCCCTATCTTCTCTACAATGAGCCGCGCAGCGGGGTAGACCAACACAGCTTCCTCTGTGTCAATTTTGGGAATGTTGATCTCTGACTGCATCAGTGCTGCATACACGCGCTTCTCGGCTTCCTGCACGACATACCCATTCTCAGGATCTTCTAGAATCTGAATGAGGGTTCGGACGTCCCGAGCCAGTTTCTGCGTCGCGGCCCTCGCCTCAGCTGAGAACGGATACTGTAGCAGTTGCAGACCTAATGCCACAAGAATTGCACCTATCTGTTTCTCTGACTCCACACATCATTAACCAAGAGGAGCAAATAAAGTGTCCTCAGAACGCTGTCCTAATCTCCCATCAAGTGCGTCCCAGGACCAAATCGGACCTAACAAGCAGGTTCATGAACTCACCGAGACTCTGACGCAGAATTTCTGGGTCACTATATAGCTTCTTCAGTGAGGTCCTACGTTTCTCGACTGATGGCGTACCGGCTTCGTTCACGAGCTTGTATGCAGCGTTAGGCCGCTCAACCCACCTGCATAGCTCATCATTCTGTTCGCTGAGGAAGAGGACCACAGGAGTCTTTCGCTTGCCATTCACCTTGAACTGTTGATGCAGATTTGCGTTCTTGTCGCTGTCAAGGACCCTCAGCTTGACCTTCGGAGTGAGAGAAGCCATTCGTGCAAGTACTGGAATGTTTCCAGCAGTATCGTTGCAGCGGTCTGTACCGATGACAAGTATCCTGATCTCATTCTGGATACTGCTCAAAATCTCTTGCTCAACTTCGTTGAGCATGAGGTCATTGAATCGCGCCTTCATCAGCTCAACATTCTCTCTAGCCTTCCTCAGGAAGCTTTCGTATTCTACTGCAGAGTCCCAGTCTGCATTCTCACACATGCATTACCAACTCAGCGTTCTCAGAGAATTCTACTGGCTCATGGACCAGCAATCTCATATCACTGCAACAGAATAAAAGGATTGTCTGCCAAGCATGGTCTAGCTCAAGACTAGGTAACGTCCCAATAGGTAATTCCAGAGTGGAGTATATGAACCAGAACGTGGTCAAAGATCTGATGCAAGAACTGAAAGAGCAGGCTAGCCCATCCAAGGCAGAGCATGTAGCCAAGTACATGAAGACATCAAGTCTTCGTTTTCTCGGTATTCAGATCCCCCAGATTCGGAAGACTGCACGCAAACACATCCGGTCACTTCCGATTGACGATCTACCTGAGATTATTGACTCGCTATGGAGAGAGAGAACATTCGACTTCAGACTTGCCGCAATTGAGGTCATGGAAAAGTACACTGCAAGAGGGGATGTACTGACGGCCCTCAACATGATCTCGGATATGATAGATGATATAGATACATGGGCCCTTACTGATCCCCTTTGCACTGTATGTCTTGGGACACTTCTCATTCGAGATTGGTCGGTCGAGAGGACAATTGCAGGTTGGCGTCATAGTAACAACTTCTGGAGACGTCGTTCAACAGTATTGCCTTATCTCCACCTGTCAAAGAAGAGTTTCTATCAGAAGAACTATGCTGCCAAGGTGCTAGCTGCTATGGAACCCCACCTCAATGACAAAGAGTTCTTTGTGGGCAAGGCCGTCGCTTTTGTTTTGCGGGAACTAAGCAAGCGAGAGCCTGACTTGGTACGCAGTTTCATAGATAACAACAGACACATGATGACAGCCCTTATGATAAGAGAAGGGAGCAGGAAGCTGAGCTAGTTGCTTCGTGCCGAATAGTTTCGGATTCCTGTTGTGCTTATTTATCTCGGACTGGAGAAACTATTGGAGAGTCTGGTTTGAAGAGAGCAGGCGTCGCTGACCTTAAGCTCCACCCGGGGAAGGCACCCCATTGGCTAGTGAAACGAATGATGCCAATGGCCAGTGCAATCTGCGAGTTCATTACAAACGAGTATGGAACTCAAGAACTCCTACAGCGACTCTCTGATCCCGTGTACTTCCAAGCACTATCGAATGTCCTTGGCTACGACTGGGACAGCTCAGGATCGACAACCGTCACATGCGGTGTGCTGAAGTATGTGTTGAACTGGGAGAAGCACAACATGGTCGGCGTCGGGGGCAAGGGGCTGGCCTCCCGAAGGGTGCCGGAGCAGCTTCGAGCACTGGAGGACTTTGGTCTCGATGGGTTCGGGCTGGGAGAGATAAGCAAGGCAGTAGCGAAAGTAGACAATGCTGCGGTACAGGATGGATA
>JBHLRV010000351.1:0-2662 GCA_048882205.1 Candidatus Thorarchaeota archaeon
TGGCCCTTTACTTATCGCGTAGGACGCAGATTCGGAAGCTGCAGGAGGAGCTCGATGAGAAGGGAATCGAGGTCACCGATGATGTAGGCGATATGCCGGACGAAGAAGTGCCCCATGTCGGAGTAGAAGATGTAACTGAGCCGGATACCTATGAAGAGCCAGATGAGCTTCCACCCGAGGGTGAGTCAGGGGGGTTCCTTGACGACGAATCAGAATCCGATTCTGAGCTTGATTCATATGAGGAATCAGACAACGACTTTGCTCAAGATTAAACTGTAGAGCTGGAGTGCTTACCCTGCAAGGGGTCTTCATTCCAGTTTCTTCTACTTTCAGTGATGACTACCTAGCATCACCGATAGCCTAAAGACGACAGGCCGCTCTCCGCCTCTCACAAGTCTAGTCAAACCTGAGAGTAGGAGATTCAAGACATGACTGAAAGTATCGCAGTGATAGGTTGTGGTGCTGCAGGAGCCACGGCCGCACTGCAAGCCCGCAAGTACAGCAAAGAAGTGTCAATCACTGTCTTCAACACGGAGGTCTATTCGCAGTACTCTCGCTGCGGACTGCCCTATACGATATCGGGCAAGGTAAGAGCATTCGAAGACCTGATACTTATGCCCCCAAACAACTGGAACCCTTTGAAGATTGAAGCGAAACTGGGAACGAATGTGAACCGAATTGACCATTCGGCACGTGTACTCAGTTATAACGGAGAATCAGAGGATGAGAAGCTCGAGTATGACGCATTGGTCTTTGCAACCGGGGCAGAGATCATGGACCCACCCATAAAGGGGCTGGAGAAGGATGGCATCTACAGATTGAGAACCATTGATGATGCCAAGGCGCTGTCGGTCGAGGTCAAGAATGCGAAGAAGGCGGTTGTGATCGGAGGCGGTTTAGTGGGAATGGAAACGGCGGAGGCATTTCACGATTGTGGGCTAGACGTAACCGTCGTGGAGTTCCTTCCGCACATCATGTTGACCATGGTTGATCCGGATATGGCCGAGATAGTCGAGGATCACTGCCGTGAGCACGGCATCAAGATATTGACGAATACAGCAGCCCAGGAGATAATCGGGAAGAAGAACCCGTACAGCATAGTAGTGAAGGATAGAGTCAGCGAAGAGGAGCAGAGCATTGATGCTGACTTCGTAGTTGTCGCCACCGGCGTCCGACCCGTCACTGGCCTTGCAGAGGGAATCGGTGTCAAGGTTGGGCCTACTGGAGGAATTGTGACTGATGACAGAATGATGACCAATCTTGAGGATGTCTATGCTTGCGGTGACTGTGCAGAGCACAAAGACTTCGTAACAAGGACACCCAGTCCAGGAGGTCTTGGGACTGTTGCTGTCAGACAAGGAAGAGTCGCTGGAATCAATGCTGCTGGTGGTGACGAGAGATTCGCAGGTATCGTTGGGGCAAGGGTCACGAAGCTTTTCGGTCTCGAGATTGCCAGTACTGGACTGACTGGTGAAATGGCAACGCGTCTCAAAGTACCTGTTGTGAAGGGTTCGATAAAGGGTAGCACAAAACCTCCTTACTATGTTGGAGGGAAGGACCTGAAGGTCAAGACGTTTTTCAACAAGGAGACAGGCAAGCTTGTGGGGGGTCAGCTCGTAGGCTTGGAGGATGCAGCTATGAGACTCAATGTTTTGACGATTGGTATTCAAAATGATGTTGACGCATCTGAGCTGTTTGACTTCGAGAACTGTTATGCTCCAGCCATATGCGATACTTGGGATCCATTGGTCGAAGCTGCTTCAGCAGCCAGACGTAGACTCAAGAAGAAATCACTGTGATGTTGTCGAGTGCATACTGGAATGAACTCACTTGCGTAGGTGAGCTTGCGACCACGACAATTTCCAATTCAGAAGTGGTTGACTTTGAGTGGTCATATACTGCCTTGGATACTTCCTCTGCCACCTCCCAGCTGGGAATCCTTGCGACTTCAAGACCTAGAGTGTATATTCCAATGCGCTTGGCCTCCACACGGTCAGCCACTCTTAGCGCGTTCTTTACGGTCTCATGAATTGCTGATCTCCTGTCAGGAGTTTCCATAGTGAGCGCAGGCCAGAACTCAGCGTTTTCAGCTGAGGACTGTTCTTGAATGGAGATACCGAGACCCCCAGGCAATGTGCCCCCATCTGCGCTGGCCAGAATGTTCCTAGACTTGACCACTAGATCGAGGCTGGAATCAGAGTAAGGTCCAAGACGAACCATTACCTTGACCGAGTCGAAATAGCAGTCAGTCATTACTCGTCCCTCAGAGCATCCTCCATGACTTGGTCAATCAGTGCATCCTCAACTGCCTCATCGAAGAGATCACACATGTCTTGGGTAAAACCTACCAGCATCACCCTCTTGACCGACCTCGCAGCTCTAGTATAGTCAGCAACTGCCTCCGCTATGGCCCTGGCCGACTCTTTCTTTCGGAGACCTCCGATTCCAGAGCCAATAGCCGGGAAAGCGATTGCCTCAAGGCTGTTGTCACATGCGATGTCCAGCGCGTTGTTGACTGACGATCTCACGTTCCAATAGGTTGCACTTCCACCTGGGGGCATACCAGCACAATGGATTACGTGTCTAGCCCGAAGCTTTCCGGCTGTCGTCATCACGGCTTCGCCGGGTCTTATTGGCCCCTTGCTGAGAGCCTCCTTCTCAA
>JBHLRV010000352.1:0-2662 GCA_048882205.1 Candidatus Thorarchaeota archaeon
CATCCCCGAATTGACACCCTTGGGTGAGCCGATAGTCCCCTATGTAGTGGGTAGTCTACTCTCGTTGCCTCTCCTCTTCTTTGCCGTGAGATGGACCGCCCCTTATCTAAGAACCGTGGTGTCACGTCGCCCCGGCCTTTGGCTGTTCGTAGGAGCAAACGTTCTTTTTGCAGCAGTCATAGCCGGTGAGGTTGTCAATCAGCTAGTTCTGCAAAGGTATGGAGAGCTCAGCGGCAACCCGGCCAGCAACTCCATTCTCCTTGGTACCAGTTTGGTGGGTATGTTGGTGTTTGCCGGCTTGATCTTTGTCCTTGCTGAGCAGTCTCGAGGTCGTATTTCCATCGAGATTTATGCAGCGTTCTTCCTATCCATGTGGATTGTCCCTAACATCCTCAAGAGCTATTATACAGTATGGACAGCTGGATGGTGGGTTTCAGAGGTTCTCATATTCATAGGAATGCTGCTAGGTCCTCCCTTGATGGGCCTGTTCTATGTCCGAGCTCTACAAGATGCAGAAGACTCCCATGATAGAGCAAACCTGTATGCTGACCTGTTGATGCATGACGTGAGCAACTACAACCAGATGCTATTGACTGCGTTAGAATTGCTAGGAAACAAAGGTGTTTCAGACACACAGCGTGATAGGGTGTCGGGTGACGCAAAGCAGGTCATCTCTTTTGCAGATCAGTTGATAGCTAACGTCAGACTGATTGGCAAGACAGACGGGCTTGTCCAGAGTACTCTTGAGCCGACGAATCTGGTGGCGACCGTCGTAGAGGCAATAGACATCGTGACGCAGGGCGCCATTGGCGAGGACATAGAGCTTCGATTAAGAACTGATAGAGGTCATGGCTTCGTTCTTGCTGATGAGGCTCTAAAGTATGTCTTCATGAACCTCCTCTATGTGGCCTTTCAACAGCCAATTGAGAAGAAGACCATCCTCATTGAGATTGATCCCTATATTGATTCAGGACTGCCACAGTGGAGAGTACGAATGAGCGTTCCAGGTCTGTGGATTGACCAAAGGGATAGAGAAGAACTGATGCACAGGGACGCAGACAGCTATAGTAGCAGTGCACTTGGATTGCTTGTGGCGCGCTTGATTACGGAGTCGCTCGGGGGCTCATTCAATATGACTGACAGACTAGAACAGGAATTCCATCAGGGAACCGTCTTTGTCGTAACACTGCCAGGTCACGAGAAGCCTGAAGGATGAAGATGTCCAAAAGCAGCAAACCACTTTGCGAAGCCACTGCACCAATCAGAACGGTGGTGCAGTCCTTGACGCCAAGGCTGTTTTTCCTTTGGCACGATTAAGGAACCCTCGACTGCCTAACTGGCCAGGGGAAGTCTGACTTTGAAGCTTGCACCCTTGGTGGGTTCACCACTTACTCTATCTCCGACAGCTATTTCTCCACCATAGCGTTTGACTATCCTCTCGACCAGTGTGAGGCCTATGCCAACTCCCGCGTCTCCATCAGGTCTTATCCTTGAGAACAGAGTTGCTTTTCCACTATCACTGATTCCTGGACCGTAGTCTTCAAACGTCATTTCGATTGCTCTTCTGTCGTCTGAGAATCTTGCTATCACATCGACAGTTATTGTGTTCATCTTGTTGTGCTTGACTGCATTGTGTAAGACATTGAAGAATGCATCCACCAAGAACTCGTCTGCCAGAACCTTGATCTCGCCCTTTCTGAGTGTCGTGTTTACTCTGAAGTTTCTATTGGGGAAGGAATCTCGTACCATCACCTCGGCCGTTCTGAGGGCTTCCTCGACATCAGTTCTTGACAGGTTGAGCGGTTCTTCAACGACTTTTGAGAACTTCCTCACATTTGCTATGATATCGACGCCGCGCTTGACCTGCTCGAGTGCGACTCTCACATGATTTCTGAACTGAGTAGAAACACCATCAGAAATCAGAGCCAGCTCCAGACTGGACATGATGCCTTGATGGATATTATTGAGGTCATGAGCCATGAGGTCATTGAACAGCTCTGCCCTTGTACGAGCCTCTATCGAAGCTTCATATGCCTTCATTCTCTTAGTGATATCAGTGGTGACGATGTATCTTACGACAGTTCCATCTCCCTTTTGTGTAACAGAAAACCTATTGCTCACAAATCTTCGAGTTCCATCTTTCCTCAATGCCCAGAAGTCTAGATGATCTGGGTACTCACCTGTTTCCATGGCATGTGCCACGACTTTTCCGACCCTTTCTCTATCCTCTGGGGCGACCAAGTCCAAAGTTGACATATTCATGATTTCTTCCCTTGGATAGCCAAAGATCTCACATGTGCGCTCATTGACGTAGACAACTGGACTGCCCTCGATTATGGTCACACCATCTCTGATGTTCTCGGCCATCATTCGGTATCGCTCTTCGCTTTCCTGAAGAGCACTCTCCATCTGTTTCCTGCTTGTTATGTCCATTAGTGGTCCAACGGCCCGGAGTGGATTTCCATCGGAATCCCACTCCATGATCTTTCCTCGGTCAAGCACCCATATCCATTGACCGGACATCGTACGTGCGCGGTACTCGACATCGTAAGCTAACTCGCCCTTGAGAAACGCTTCCAACACTTGTGAAACCCAAGGGAGATCTTGAGGATGTACAAGCTCCTCCCACCCCTTTAGGGTTGGCTCAAACTCCTCTCTGCTG
>JBHLRV010000353.1:0-2654 GCA_048882205.1 Candidatus Thorarchaeota archaeon
AAACAACACCAGAGAAGAACATCAGAGAGGACATCATCATGCAAGACCCAAGTGAACCATTCTGCCTTGATGTGGAGGGAGGTCCAGACCTCTCTTTTGATCTCAAGAGAAGAAACAGAATGGTCGGCTACCTCACGACCTTTCTTGTTGTAATGGTATTGGGAACCACAGAGATCTTCGCATCATGGTACGTGGGGATTCTTGGAGGAACTTCTCTCGAGGCCGGTGTGGCCATGGGGGCATTTGGCTTCACGTACATGTTCTCTCCAGCAATTGGTGGCCGCCTATCTGATAGGATAGGTAGGAAAAAGACACTCGTGATAGCCACATGTGCTTATATCGCCTTGCTAACTTCCTACTTGCTCCCCTTCATAGTTCCAATCCACCTCATTGTTATCCGCGTCGTAGAGGGATTCATCTTCGGCTTTATTGCTCCAACTATTCAAGGTATGGTGGCAGAACTAGAACCTGGATCGGAAACTGCAGCTCTCGGTAACTTCTCAACGTCATGGAGTGCTTCCATGATACTGCCCCCAATGATACTTGCCTACATGGTCGGTGCCTTCGGTGAGGTATCTAGCATCTATGTGGTCCTTGCTATTGAGCTGCTGTCTCTGGCTATAATCGGTGGATTCCTTCAGGGATACCGAAGAAAGACCGGAGAAGAAGACACAGATTCGATAGCCAATAGGGTAGCTTCTGAAACCACAGACGGGCCAACACAGTCCAAGACGAGCCCCGTTTTCATTGCATCCTATTTGTCGGTCATGCTCTGGGGAGTCGTATCGACCATTATCCTTGCACTCTTTCCGACATACATTGAAGCGCTCATCGACCTTGGGCATCCTTTCATTCGTGAAGATTTTGGCAACCTGCTTCTGATTTGGAACACAGTTCGCACTATTAGCTTCATTGGGACTGCAAGAATGCCAGGGGAGTACATGAAGACAGTCATTGTGCTAGGTACCATTCTTACTGCAATTTCTGGAATACTACTCTTCCTATTCATTGACATCTGGATCTTTGGGCTGGCAATGATAATCTCTGGGATAGCAGTCGGATTCAACTACCTCGGCGCGCTCTACCTTGTTGTTTCTGCTACTGAGCTTGAGAAAGGAGCACACGCGGGTTTGGTTGAGAGTATGGGAGGTGTTGGTATCTTTCTAGGCCCGATAATTGGTGGCTGGGTGATGGGCTTTGGATTGGCCTTGCCATATCTTCTGTACACAGTTCTTGCAGTGGTTGTTCTGATCCTCATTGTTCTTCTGCTGGCTACAAGGGAGAAGCCGAGTGTGTAGTTTCACTAGTCTTTCAATACTTCGTCAAATGCCCCCTTCAAGGAAGGAGCTTCATTGATAGCTTTCTTTGGGGGGAATGGATAGGCCACCTTACTATGCGATAGGCCAGACTCCACGAGTAGGGCAGCAGTCCTTACGGCAACCACGAATGGATCAAGAATCGGTACTCCAAGCTCCTCCATGATGGGCCCAAGATCAACCTCATGTGAGAGTCCTGTGCACCCCAAAACAATGACATCCGCCTTGTCCTCAGAGACTGCCAGTCTGGCCACCTCAAGAAGCTCTCTCTGTGCATCGCTAGGTCTTTTGGAGATGTCAAGAACAGGCATTGCAAGATATCTGACGCTCACGCAGAAGGGCTCAAGACCCTCCTTTCTCACACCGCCGTTCATGTATCGAACCAGCGAGCTCCCCTGGACAGTAATGATGCTGAAACGGGTTCCAAGAGTAAGTGCCAAGTGAAGACTTGATTTCCTTGGACCGACAACTGGGACTGTTGAGATCTCTCTGGCTGCTTCTATGATAGGGTCACCAGCACAATCAAGCACAATTGCATCGAAGCCCTCTGTGTTGGCCCTCATGACTTGCTCAAGAATGAAAGGTGCATTGTAAGCCTCGTCGACATTTGATTCGACACTGTGAGTGCCGTGCCTTGGAGTGAAGTTATGTATCTCAAAACCGGAGGGAGTGACTGCCCTTACGAATTCCTCCTTCTTGGGGTTCTGGTACCAGTCAATCCCTGTCGCTCCTATTAGGGCGATTCGCTTCATTTTGGGTCACCTCGAACCTTCAGGGTATTGGAGTGTCGGCGAAGAGTCTTGAACACTCTTCCTATTTTAGCAGTCCGATAATATCTTGCATCGGCTGATACTCAAGCTCTGGATGACCATATCTCTCAGGTGAGAACGCCTTCCTTCCGATCTCTGTACTTCCGGCGTGACGCAACCTCTCATGAGCCTGCACGGCGGTCACCACTACATCCATACCTTTCTTGAGGGAGGCACTCATCACACCGTGACCAGTATCGGGATAGTGCATGCAAATGAGGTCAGGAAACATAACGACTGCTTCGCCATCATATAGTGCCATCATATACTCATTCTTGACCACAACCTCGAATCTTCCTTCAAGGCTCTGTGGCCTTATCCTGACCAACACATGCCAGTGGCCAGCTCGGTCCTCACCCTTTACTTCTTCCACCCTGCCTCTTGTGAGCAGCTGGCCATTCATGACATCCAAAAAGGCATCAATGGGATCCTTACCACTCTCGTTTGCATCTCGAATTACCTCACCAAGCTGGATCGATTTTGAGATGCTGTTTGGTATCACAGCTTTCTTCAGCTGCGCACCCGATTG
>JBHLRV010000354.1:0-2651 GCA_048882205.1 Candidatus Thorarchaeota archaeon
GTCATGGAACAGGTGTAGTCAGACTAGCTTGGTTGTTCTTCGGAAGTTGCTTCTTCGCTGTCTTCCTCAGCAGTCGTTTCGTAGAAGTCAGTTCCAAAGGGACCACCAATGACCTGATGCTTCTCCAGTTCAGGTTGACTGGGCGTTCGCGGAATGGCTCTACCATGAACCCAGATAGTGTTGGGCGGAATGACTTTGTCCTTGGGAACAACAGTGTTAGCGCCTACAATGACGTTGTCCCCAATGTCAACTCCCGGAAGGATTACAGCGTTTGCTCCCACGATGACATTGTCACCAATCTTCACTGTCTTCAGATAGAGTCTATCACCTTCGTACACGTGGCCGCTCATTATCGCGTCGTAACCAAAGAAACATTGGTTGCCAATGATGGTTCTCTCAGGATTGAAGAGTCGTCCATTCCCGACAACTGTGTACTTCCCGATATCTGCGCCAAACCATATGTGCCTCGGCTTTGTGTCAAAGAAGACGCTCAAGAACCAGGCAAAGTACGGAAACAGAATGTAGTAGACTTCAAAATACTCGTATAAGAGCCACTCTTCGGTTTCCATTTTGTAGTAGCCATCTTCGAGGTACGGGATGACTCTGCGTGAAAGCCTAAACATGATTGCGAGCAGGGCCAAGAACAATCCGTAGCACAGGAGGGCAAGTGTTGGCAGAAAGACAATGAACCAGAACCGCTCAAATGCCACCGCCGGAAAGATAGATCCAAAGACACCCTGAAAGAATTGCTGGATGTCAGCGAAAGGCCAGCCAATCTGAATCAATATGATATCGATCTGGTCATAGGCAATCAACACGGCACCAATGGCCGGTATCGCTGCCACTGTGATACTGAAAAGTATCGAGATGGCCAGATATATCCCGTATGCAATGGATCTGATTCTCATTACTCAACCTTCTACGAACTGAAATGCTGACCGGCACGGGTTCTATTTTAAACATAGCAATATCAGAATTCCGACTCGCTTCTTCCGTAGGGGAAACAGATATAGAGAAATCAAAACCGACGGCCACAAGCATTGAGATTCCTAGGAGCAATTGAAGCATGCCTCAAGACCTAGTCATAGTGGGAACGGGTCCCGCGGGACTCATGACTGCAGAGAGAGCGGCGGCGAAAGGACTGAGTACGCTCGTTCTCGAGAAGAGAGCCGCTGTCACGGACTCACTGATGGGAGAACTTGTCACTGGCAACGCACTGAAGCTCCTTAGAGTGAAGCCAAGTTCAGAATATGTTGGAAACCGCTACAAGGCCATCATCGGAGAAAGTCTTGACACTGGGGCGAACATTGCGGTGGGTGAGGGCCTGCTGGGCAACTCTTACCTTCTGGATGAAGACAAGTGCCAAGAGCTGATGAGAGATCGGGCAGAGTCAGATGGAGCAGAGTTCCGCTATCGCACTAGAGTGCAGTCGGTGATTCATGAAGGGGATCAGGTAGTAGGCGTGAAACTGAATGGGTCCAACGAGGAAAAAGCGAGTATCACTGTAGGTGCCGACGGAACCTTTAGTCGAGTATCAGAAACCGCGGGCTTCACTCATCCGAAGTGGCTTCTCTCTTATGGTGTAAGATGGAAGCTGGCTGGTTGCAAAGGCGTTGATTCAGATACGGCATACTTCTACGTGGGGAAGGATGTATCCCTCGGTTACATGTGGCTATATCCGAGAAGCGAAACTGAGGTCAATCTAGGCATAGGACGCGTCCCTTCATCGAGAGAGAAATGGGAGAAGCTTCCTCCCATGTTGGACGTCCTCAGGAAGTACAAGAAGCGTTTCCCTGAACTGAGAGACTCAAAGATAGTGGCGCAGAATGGCGGAGTTGTTCCTTGCGCAGGCATTATCCCAAGATTCACTGACGCAGGTGTTTCGCTATGCGGCAACGCAGCCGGACAGGTTTCCTCAATTGTCGGAGGAGGTGTGACGACCTGTTTCCACGCTGGGACTATGCTGGCCAAGCATGCCAAGAGAGCAGTCGATAAAGACGACTTCTCCAGAAACAGCATGAGGAAGTATGAGAAGGAGTATCGTAGGTCAAAGCTGGCATCAAACATACAGAATACAGGAAAAGGTATGTGGGCTGTTAGCAAGTACTCCATGTACAATGATCCACTTGAGGCTGCGGAGATCGTGCTTGAAGAATTGGATGCTAAGACACTGAACAGCCTGATCCAAGGTCAGGCGGGTTTTTCTGACATAATGAATCTGCTAACCAACTTCTTGCCTATGGTGGCAAGAATAGGAAAGGGATACCTTAGAGCTATCGCAGTCGGGGGGCCATAGAGGAAAGACCCGAGTATCGGGAAGCAGGGTCAGCCCCCCACCTACCTTGCTTCGTTGCAGCGACGAACATTTGCCCGAATGTAACACGCCCGTATGGACAACTTCACGAGTCCATGCGGATTTCCTGCACACTGCCGCATGAAATTCAGTGTCTAGAAGATATAAAAAGAGTTGCCGTTGTAAACCAGAATACAGTTAGTATGTTTCCAGATTAGGCCATGATTTGAGGAAAGGCCCCAGAAGAGGTCTAGAAATGACTTTGGACAGGACTCTGTATAACACACTTAGAAACCTAGGTTTCAGACCTGGCGGAGATCGTGAATCGCGTGAGATGACTCTGCTTCGCACTCTCTTG
>JBHLRV010000355.1:0-2647 GCA_048882205.1 Candidatus Thorarchaeota archaeon
AAAGGCCTTCGGACCAGTGCATACGCCCTATAGAGGCGAGTAACAGATGTAGATATGGACTCCAATATGAGAGAAGAGGTGTCAGCTATGATAGATGCTCATCAATCATCTCATCTCTGAAATCAGGGAAATACATCCATTCCGGGACAATCATTTGATCAGTAATCTCAGTTCCCTTGAACAATGACAATAGCCCAGACCGAAGGGGAACGACCTGCTTTGATGAGTCAACGACAAATGTGAGCATGAGTTCTGGACTGTTCGCTATCCTGAAGCTAATCCAATAGTTCTCGCCAAACTTCTCTCGAAACATCTTCTCCAATTCAAAATAGTCCATCTTAACAATGGCGGGGCTCCTCATTGCAAACATTACAACAAACCGTCGCTCTGTTGCTGCGGGATTTATCTGGATGGTTTCATGGATGAGGTTGTGTTTTCTCATGAAAGTCAGTCGTTTTCGGACGGTTGGCACCGATGCACTTACATCTAATGCAATATCACTTAGCGTCTTACGTCCATCTGATCGGAGTGACTTCAGAATCTTCCAATCAATCGCCTTCAGGGCTTCGATTCCTTTTGATGAGCTCCTATCGATTGGTATTGGCGGACCCATGACAGGAAAGGCTTGAGCACCGTCCACATACTCTGAGGATTGCAGGTGATCTATAGCTTGACGGAGTTCATCATTTGTCCTGTATAAAGCAATGGCAAAGCCCTGTGGCTCATAGCCTACACCCAAAGCCATGATGAAAGGATGAGTGCCTAGACTGGTAAGGTTCTTGGGCATCGTATTCCCCTTGATGTCAAGTACGACGACCGCAAAGCTAGCATGCACTATCTCAAGGGGGAGTTGCACGACGAACCTAAGAATAACTCCTTCTTCAACTAGTGCTTCAATTCGATTCTTTATCGTTGTCAAAGATACATCAAACTTCTCAGCCAGTTTCGAAAATGACACTCTGCACTGGTATGACAGTTCATTCAGAATTAGCCGATCTAAGGCATCCATAACAGATTCGCACCTGTTTTTCAGAATCTAAGGGAGTCACTCCAGATTTGGAAAAGGCATCTTATAATCTAGGCGGATTTCTTCAACCCTGCATGGCCAAGGTTTCTTCTATCATTTCTTCATGATATTGAGTAGATTAACACTAACGGTGAATCGAAAAATGAAGAAAAACGCAATTACAATTGCAGCAGATCCCGATGAGTATTCATCTGACAGCTCGAAGAGCATTGGCGTTCACATTAGGAAACATCCTGTAGCCTACTACACCCTTGTGGCATACCTAATACCCTGGCTGGGTAGTTTCTTGCTTGTAGGTTCCAAGTTTCTGAGTGGAGAAGTCGTGGGTCTGGCTGATGGTATGGGTATGTGGTTGACGATGATAGCAGGCCCATGTATCGCAGGCATCTCCTTGACGTACGTCGTTGATGGACGGAGCGGACTTAGTCGTCTGTTCTCACGAATGAGGCGATGGAGAAATGGCATCTCATGGTATGCAATAGCATTCCTGCTCCCTCCAATCCTCATCCTGTTCGTTCTCATATCTATGTCAATCCTAGTTTCCCCGGTTTATGCTCCAGGGCTACTTCTTATTGGTATCGTCCTTGGACTAATAACGGGCTTCTTTGAAGAGATCGGATGGATTGGATTCCTTTACCCAACTCTTAAGGCAAATACTAGTTCATTCAAGGCGGCATTAGGAGTTGGATTGATTCACGGAGTCTGGCATTTTATGGCAGCATATCTTGGCTCTAGTCAATGGCTTGGGGTGTATTTCATTCCCTATTTCGTGTCGATGTGGATGGCTGCAATGGTGGCCATGAGAGTTCTTCAGGTCTGGGTCTATAATAGCACGAACGACAGCGTCTTGATGATACAATTGATGCATGGAAGCTCTAGCGGCTTTCTAGTGACTTTCACTCCTGTTGTTCAAACACCAGCGACAGAAACCGCCTGGTTCTTCGTCTTTGCATTGGTCCTCTGGGTTGCTGCAACGATGGTCATCAAAAGATACGGCACCTCTTTGATGAAAGCAACAAGGGACAGTCATACTCCCGTATCAGCTCCTAAGACTTTGTGATACAGCAAAGAAACTGATACAGGATTATCATTCCCATGTGAGAGGGTCTGCCTCTCACATCACCATTCTTCTAGACATCACTCTAGACAGATGCAAGTCTTGGAAATAGATCCAAAGCACCCCTACGTGCGATCGTTCGCAAGTCTTCTTCTTCAAACCCATCGAAAGACTTCAGGTCGCTCAAGACGAGAGAGGCCATTAGCCGGGGAGCTGCACCAAGGTCGGTACCGAGTACAATGTGAGATGGATCCAGTAGTTCCTTGAGGGTTCTTAGAGAGCTAGGGGCAGTCACAGCAGTTGTGTCATAGTACATACTCTTCAAGAGTCGCAGTCCTGCTGCAGGCCCTTGCTTTCGAAGTATCAGGTCATAGAGTGATCGCAGTTTCTTGACCTTGTCACGCTGTCGGTATTCCAATATACTGATTCTCCAGGCAAGATATGGAACTGCACCACCTCCATGTGGGAGTATGAATCTGATTTTCGGATTCCTGTCAAGTACTCCACTATAGACCATATTCGCGACAGCTCGAGTGGTGTCAAAGGGCCACTCAATGTGGACA
>JBHLRV010000356.1:0-2622 GCA_048882205.1 Candidatus Thorarchaeota archaeon
CTTGATGAATTGTCATTGGTCTAGGCAATGTTTCAAGTTTCAGACCGGAACCTCAACAACCGCGTTTTAAGCCTATCGGAAGCTTCGACGTAATTCGTGGAGCTTTGGTATTTTACGTCCTGATACTCAGAGCCCGGACGACATTTCACGTTGTAAACGAGCGTAGATTCGCCTTTGCCATATTTGGCTTTCAGTTTGGTCTATATCCGGAGCACCCTATCGGCAAATCGCAGAAGCGGTATTCCAATCGCCAAGGCCTGAGCTAGCGTCATCATCCTCATGACTAGTAGACCCAGAGCCCCTCCTGCTAACGAAATGAACCAGAGCAGTTGAAGCGGCAGGAAGGTGAAAGGAACAGAGGAAACTATGTCCTGCAACCAGGCAAGTCCGAGGATCCCGGGACCCAAAGAGCCTGCCAAGAGTGCAACTAGGAAGCCCGTCAAGAATCCAAAAGCTTGGGATTGCCAGGCAACATGGGCTCTCCCGCCGAACACTTTCATCGGGTTCAGGGAGTTGTCGGGGTCCAATTGTTTCTTCAGACTCACAAGCTGTTTGTATCTCTCCTCCCCATAGTATTCAATCGCGTGCCTGGTATTCCAGAGCGCGACTGCGTAGGCATGTCCACCGTGCTTGGGGGCTAGCCCCGCAATGTCAAAGGATCTATGCCATCCAATAGTGTATCGCAGCCTTTTGCGTTCGTCGTCAAGAATCCAGACAAGGTAGGAGGAAAACCCGTCCGATCCGATGGTTCCCTCCACAGCGAATTTGGAGCCACCCAGTTTTCCAAGAGTGTCTTCATGCAACTGCGGTAGATTGTCGATGGGAACCATGACTTCCGCTGGCACAAGGCTAGGCCCCTGTCTCTTGAACCTCAGCGGAAAGAGGCGTTCCGACCAGTAGAAGTTGGCACGTCTTTCGGCTAGCATCGTCCCATGATTGTCCTCTACAATCTTCGAAACTGCGTCCATCCCCTCCTCATTGTCGTATATGGTCCCGTGAAGAGCACCAGCCAAGATGTACTTGTCCCACTCCAGTGGCGACCCAATCAACGCGGATAGCTTCGAAGTATGGTTACTGTCCAAGTACCGGAGGTGGTAGGGTTCTGCTTCTTCTAGGACTTGCTTCACTGACTCTGTCAAATCTTCCATATTGTCAAAGGAGCATGCGAAGGGCAACAGTTGAAGCATTGGCACAGTTCTCAGTGTGACCTTAGTGATGATGCCAATCGTCCCGTAGGTTTCGGTCAATACCTCTTTGAGGTCCAGAGCCGATTCACCTGCAATTCTCTTGAGCCAATCAGTGCCTTCCAGGGCCTGCTTTTCAAGCGGGTCAGGCGTCGAACCGAGCGCGAGCTCACCCACTCTGACAAGCTTCCCATTCGCCAACACGGCTTCGAGTCCTACAACCTGCTCGACAATGCTTCCATGTTTGGAGGAACCTATTCCGATACCTCCACTGGCTACGAATCCGCCGATGGTCGCGGCAGTCGCACTTGATGGGTAGACGGGCAGAGTCATCCCTAGTCTTTCGAGAAACATTAGCAGTTCTCGCCATGTAATTCCAGATTCAACGGTGACTGTTCGTCCAAAGTCATCCAAGTGTATGACCTTGATCATCTGTGTGAGACTTAGACAGATGCCGCCTTTACTCGGGATTGACCCGCCCCATCCAGAGGTGCCGTTACCTCGAGGAACTACTGTCAATCGATATCTCTTGGCATACCTCAGGAGTGCTTGGATGGATTCTACCGTCACAGGCTGTGCGATGATGTCGAATCGATTTCGGATGATCTGACTAGCTAGGCCTGGAAGGTTCCCTGCGTCTTCAGAGTATATCCTGCAGGTCTCCTCGTCCAAGGTCACATTGTCTGCTCCCACAATGTCTTCCAGTTCAAGCTCTTTCACACTCATCCCTGATTCTCACCTTCGCCAGCTGATTCCTTCAGAGACCGGGCGACAAGCTGGACGATATCCAGAATCTCAACAGTGTAACCCAAAGTGAAAGTTGCAAGGTCAAAAGCCATCAGACATCGAGGACACTCAGACACCAAAAGAGACGCTGGGGTAACCGATGCGTCCCTGAGACGCATCTCAGCTATCTGCGCCGAGAGGTGGGCGTCAACCATGTTCAGAAGTGCGTGAGCGCCACAGCACCTTGTTTCGCCCTCGGAAGGCACCATCTCCACTCTGTATATGCCAGGGATGCGCTCAATCACATTTCGTGGTTCTTTGATGACTCCGAGGCTTCTAGCGGAGATACACGGGTCGTGGTATGTGGCGGTGAGCATTGGTTGTTCTTCGAATTGAAGAAGCCCTTGTTCCATAAGTTGGTCTATGAACTGGGATGTTGTCAGCAGCTCGAGCTTACCTGCAGAAGATACTCCTTCTGTTCTTAGGGATGTACTCCTCCAGGTGCTTATGCAGGATGGACAACTGAAGACTACTTTCTTCACGCCTAGGTTCACTAGAGTCTGGGCATTCTTCTCAACCATCGCGGGTGTACCCTCAGGCTCGCCTGCCCATAGTAGTGGGGCTCCGCAGCAGGTTTCTTCATCTCCAAGAAGCATATAGTCGACACCAGCGTGCTCCATGATTCTTATCATTGAGCGTGCCACGTCGTGGA
>JBHLRV010000357.1:0-2616 GCA_048882205.1 Candidatus Thorarchaeota archaeon
CCTCGACCTGCATCCAAGCGTAGTGCTCACCATCATGGTAGATCGGCGCAATGCCGGTGTCGGGTTCTCCGCCATAGAAATAGACAGAATAGGCCGGGTCAGTGCCATAGCTATTGAGAATGTGCTTCGTGGGGTCGTTGTACCAGGCGCTCCATGCCTCTGTCCATCCAGACTCAACATCGATGTATTCGTTCACATCAATCCACCACTGTGTCCAATTCTCACCTAACAGCTTCTCGTGAACTGTGATCTCTGTTAGAAGGAACGCGAGTCCCGGGCTACTGAAGTGAGGATTCTCAGTGACCAAGGCATTCGCGAATATGGGGTCAGTCAAGTTCTCGAAGGTAAGATTGTTGAGCTGTGGATAAGTGACTGGACTGAACGACGTCTTGTTGTAGATTAGTGTCACTAGCCCGAAGTCGAAGGGAGTAAGATAGTGGTCAGGGTCTAAAGCGTTGATGATGGATTGATTCACAACGTTCAGGTTTGGAGGCTGAAACGGAGTGAGGAGGTCAGTCACCACTGGTTCAAGTATGAGAATGTTGTCAATTCCTACTACTACGTCTGCAACTGGATTGGCACTCTCAGCCCCCAGTCGAGTTATGATGCCAGTCGCATCTGTAGGAAGCCTCTGAATACTCACGTTCACATCATATCTATCTTCAAAGTCATCAAAGGCGCGACTATCTATCGTTCCAGGTTCGTCACCCCAGATCATGAAGCTGTCATAAGTATAGACGTACAGGGTAGGCCTTTCACTTGGCGGAGTGAATCCGACCAAGATTATTCCTCCAACAATCGCAGTCACTAGGACCGCAATGGCCACTATTGCGTAGACGGGGTTTGTTCTCACAGGGTACTCTGCCATCAGGTTACACCAGCTTTATATCATAGTTATACAACATTGTTATACACATCCCCTAGATAAATAGCTTCCTCTGGAGAGATTGAGATGAGACCCCCTTGTGAGATGGTCCAGCGAGAGTTTCTTCCACATGTGAGAGCATCCCTTGCATCAAAACTGGCTGGGGCAAACATGTCGCAGAGTGATATAGCCCGCCGAATGAGTATCACACAGGCCGCAGTGAGCAAATATCTGAGCCAAGAATCAACGCAAGGTCAATTGTCTGAACCCATCGGTGCTCTGGCGGATCGGTTGAGTACTGGGATCCTCAATGGTGCGAGTACTGACGACGAACTAGTACGAGAGATCTGCTCAACCTGTATGTCTCTGAGAATCGGATCTACCATTTGTACGATGCACAGAGAGAAGGTCCCTTCTCTTGGAGAGCTAAACTGCCAGATATGTACAGGCCTGTTGGGAGGGACTGAAACGACATTTACAGGAAGGGCTCAAATCCTCCAAGACATGCAAGAAGCCCTGAAGCTGCTTGAAGGGGCCGAGGGGTTCCCAAGAGTCATGCCACAAGTAAGAGCCAATCTCGTTGCATGCGATGAGAGTGCACGCTCCCTAGCTGATGTGGCTGCATTCCCTGGCCGTATAACAGTAGTCGGAAACAGAGCCAAGGCTCTTACTGTGCCGCAGTTTGGCGCATCACGACATACTGCGACGCTGCTTCTGTGGGCAAGGGGTATCTGGCCTAGAATCCGGTCTTGCCTAGGAATCAGTGGAAAAGACGAGGTTCTTCAAGTTGCCCAAAGGAAAGGCCTTCTCACTATCAGATTGGACGAGCCTGCGAGCAACCCGGATGAGATCTCGGATGCTGCTGGAAAGGCCACACAGGGTCTAGATTCAGATAGCTCGACGATTGGCATTCATGTTCCGGGTGGAGTTGGTATCGAACCAATCCTCTACCTATTTGGGCCCAGTGCCACCTCTCTAAGCAAGACATGTATCTCAATTGGCGAAGAGCTCTAGACTCCTGTGATACACATCCTTATGTTTTCACTCAGGGGACCCTTTCATATCACTAGTGCCGGGCTGAAGATATGGTCACTATCAGAACAGGCATCATGAAGGACTGCAAAGATCTTCTCGAAGTGTACATGGGTACGCGATGGTCTGAACGATTCACTACGGTTGCACAGGTGAAGAATGAACATCGTGGGGTTGCTTTCGAGAGGTGGGGATGGCTAGTTGCCGTCGTCCGAGGCAAAGTGGTGGGAGAGATACTGTTTCGCATGGAGCGAAACCCTGTGGCCGGCAAGCTTGGCATAATCCGAAGTCTGGGTGTCGATGTTAGGTATCAGAAGAGGGGAATTGGCACAAAGCTGACGCGTGCGGCCGAGAAAGTCATGAGAAACAGGGGGGTCGGTAGAATCGTTGCGACGACTCCTCCCGAGGCCTACAACTATTGGATGAAAGTTGACTATCACAAACGATATTGGGTGATGAGAATTGAGGCTCCTGTCGGCCGAATCCAGGTGAAACGCTCCAGGAAAGTGAAAACCATCATTCTATCCAAGACATCGAGACTGCCAAAGACAATGCGATTCTCCAATCTTGCGTATCCTGGTCAGCTGGCTGAAATCACCAGAGAGATAGTCACCACCAAGAAGGCAGGTCTGTTGATGGAATACTTCTCCGAAGACAGATTAGTTGGCGTGGGCGCTGTCGTTGCTGAAGGTAAAGCAGCTCAATTCGTAGCTGACGTC
>JBHLRV010000358.1:0-2607 GCA_048882205.1 Candidatus Thorarchaeota archaeon
ACACACTTAGAAACCTAGGTTTCAGACCTGGCGGAGATCGTGAATCGCGTGAGATGACTCTGCTTCGCACTCTCTTGCGAATGCAGAACGAAACATCCAAACACTTCAGCTTCAGCGAGATCTACCATGCTCTACAAGAACATGCTCCAGAAGCACAACTGAAGAAACCCTGGATGCACAAGGCATTGAAGTCACTTGAGGAGAAACAATTCATCAGACTCGAAAGCCAGGAATCATACCGCAAGAGGTACATCGCAGACGTCAATACTGTCATGACGGGACTTGAGAAACTGAAAGAGGAGCGAGTTTCAGAGCTAGAGAAGGAGATGACGATAGTCAAAGACAAGCTGCGACTACTTGCCGAATGTGAATGCGGTGAGCTAGCGCGGGATTTTGTGACTGCATTGACTGGTGAGAGCCACACTCCTAGCTCCAGGTTCATCAGAGGAATGGATGAATTTCACAGAGTCACAAACTCGACGATATACGAGCGGGCTGAGAAGAACGATGTAATCCGGTCCATAGCCATCTGGGTCGGAGCTTTCGGTAGAGAATCGCCGCAAAGGTTCATGCGTGTTTTCGAGGCTGCAAAGAGAGGCGTGGAAGTGCGATATGGGCTTCATCCAGACATATTGGTCATGGGAAGCGTTCTGAAGGAAGATGTATCAACCGGTTGGCTCACGAACGCAACTAGAGAGCTGGTCAGCTGCAAGCAACAAGGACTGAATATCGATGTAAGAATCCAGAATGTGGACCGGAGAGGGTATCAATTCGTCAGTCTTAACGATGAAGTCATGGCATTCTTCATCACGGAGTCCCCCATCACAGCAGCTTGGATAACGCGAAGTTTCAATCCTGACCTGATTGACAATGCCATAGCGACTTTTGACGAGGCATGGGAAAAGAGCAAGTCTGTGCTGAACCTGACACCCGACGATATCAAGACCTTCGGAGCGAAACCGGAGGATTATCTACCCTCAGCCGTTTCACGGGCACTTCTAGAGAACTCTGATCAAGCTGGCGATGGATGAGGTGATAGTCCTTTGAATCAGAAGCGGTTTGACAAAGCTCTGAAGGCCCTTGGCTTGACGACGACTGAAAAGCGCGCCCAGGTGCTGGGTGCCCTGCTGCGCGCCCAGCCTGAACCCGGTCTAGCTGTTGGTTTTGGCGATATCTATGATAACTTGGGAGGACCAACGGAGAAAAAGCCTGTGGCCCACCCGCTGATATACAGATGCCTCATGTCACTTGAAGAACAAGGATTCATACAGGTAGATCGCGGATCATACCGGCATGGTTACGCTGCCAGTTCAAATACGATCTTGGCTGCATTGTACGGTCTGGCTCAAGACAAGATCGCCGCCTTGAAGGAAGAGATAGCTAGGCTGGAGTCAGAAAAGCAATTCCTTGGAAGACTGGATATCGACGTATTGAGTACAAGCATGATTGAGTTGCTCACAGGAGAACGTTCGGAAGAACGAACAAGATTTGGGTACGGAAAAGATGGCGTCAGACGACTTGTCGACAGCGAGATTCACAGCAAAGCAAGGCAAGGAGACATTGTACGCGTAAGCTTGGATTGGATTGTGCCAAGACCCTCTATAAGCGAGGAGCGCCTCAGATCAATGGTTGACTTGGCTTTGAAAGGTATCGAATTCCGAGGGTTGGGACGTATGAAACTGAAGAAGAACGTCATGCGGAGATTTGCATCCGTGTATGAGAAACTGAAACAGAGGGGGCTTAAAGTGGGATTGAGATTCATGCCGAACCCCAAAGCGACTTACCAACTCCTTGGAAGGAATAATGAAGGGATAATACTGATTGTGTCAGAAGAACCAGTTGCGGCAACTTGGATTCCTAGAAGCGCGAACCCCTTTCTGATTGACGATGCCATTGATAGTTTCGATAAGGACTACCTTCAAGCAAGAGACGTTCTGGAAGATCCCATGTGGGAGGAGAGTATGTCGTGAGAATCACAGAGAGAGTCGGACTTCTTCAGAGTATTGGGTTAGACCTTTCCTCAAAAGAGATGAGAATGCTCAGTGCGGTATTGTCAGCCGCGGGGGGGCTTTCCAAATCAGTGTCGGCCAAGGAAATCTGGAAACAGATTGTTGCTCTTGACGGGAAGGATGTTTCGAAGGCTTGGGTCTACCGAAAACTGTCAGAGCTCGTGAAGGATCAATTCGTGGTTGTTGACCGCATTGAAAGGCCAATGAAATACATTGTAACGAGGGACTCTATCACCTCCGCTTTGGAAAGATGCAAAGATGTAAGATTAGAAGAACTGGCGAAAGCTGGGAAGAATGCGATAGAAGAGCTTGGGTTCCTCATGTCAATCAATGTAAAAGCGCTCTCTCAAGAATTGAGAAGCACTCTGACAGGGAACATCATGAGTCGGAGATCAGGTGTTGTCGAAGGCATTGACAGTGTGAGGAGCGTGATTCATCGGGAGATACTCGACGTGGCAGGACCTGGAGACGTGATTCGGACTCTGAACCCACTAATAGTTCTAGAAGGAGGTCCACCACAGAGCAGCGCCACGGACCGTAGACTGCTTGAAACTACGCTTAGAGGAGTGAAACTCAAGGCATTGAACATTCTTATGGC
>JBHLRV010000359.1:0-2607 GCA_048882205.1 Candidatus Thorarchaeota archaeon
GATGAATCTGGAGTCCTCAACGAGTCTATATTCAATACTACCTCAAGTCTGTCTATCCCGAAGCGGCTAGACTCTACTGAAATGAGTTGCTCATTGCTTTCGACTACTGACGCCCTGATTAGACCTGATTTGCTTTCAACACCCTCTGATTTCACTTGGGGAACACGCCATGTGAATCTAGCAGACTTCTCAAGAATCTCAGCAATTCCAATCTTGGAAATCTCGTGACTCTTACCAGAGTCTGCAAGGAACTCTACTTTGAGCACCGCATCTTCACTGAATTCCCTACCCTGTGAGAAAAGCTCTACCTCGCCCATGACCAAATCGCCTGGACTGTAGAGGCTTCTCAGGTCAGCATCAAGAATCAATTGTGGTTCCTTCTTCACGAAACCTACGTAGAACGGCCTCGAAACTGCGGCTGCAATCTCCTGTTCGTCCTCGTCCGTAAGGCCAATTCTAAGCGCACATCTTTCAACGCCTTGGGAGGCAGCCGCCGGAACTATGAGGGCAGGCAAGTCTGAGTTCTCAATCAGAACTGTTTCTCCGTTTTCTACTCTGAGCGACTGCGAGCTTTCAGCCAGAACTGACTCTTTCGATAGAGCAACGACTGCAACACTGCAGTCAACTACCTTAGTCCCGGGGTAGTTGGTTTCGATGCTCCCACTAAATAGAACAGGTGTCTTTCCATCAGCGAACTGAGTTGTGGTGCCGGGTCTGACAGTCGCTCTCATCCAGTATGTGTTAATGGTACTGGAGAGATTGATCTGCTTGCCCGCCAGTCCGATTACCACGATTATGTTGTAGGCAGTCACATTCTTCCGTGTCTGGAACACAATTCTCTCAATGTGTATCTGTCCTTGCTCAATCCTCGCAATCGGTACTATACTCTGCTCGGAGAGGTTCCTGTCTGCGTCCTCGATTGAACAGCTCACTGTGAGGTTATCCATTGTGCGAGGACTTGAATTCCTCATCGTGAGAATGAACTCTGCTTCTTGGCCAGCAAAGACTCTGTCGACAACAGAAACTATCTCCGGCTCAAGTCCTTTCCACCAGCATAGCCAGGTAGGCAGTCTTGGAGTCCCCTCCAATGGGTCGAAGAGCCAGTTTGTACAGCATTCCCGAGTAATGTCTGCAAGACTCTTCATTAGCGCTACCATGTTCATACCGGACTTCGCGTACACATCCAGTTGAAGGTCCGCCCCTGTCGTCCTAGGGAGAGAAACCTCACTCCCAAATACTGACACAAGGATTGGTTGGATAAACGGGTTGTCAACTATATCTAGTTCTTCGAGTTCCTGCCTGATTAAATAGAACATTGATGCCACAGCGTCCCCCATGAACCGATTGCGACGCGATTTGTCTACGGTACCATCATCACTGATTACATGATTGTAGATCTTGATGTACTCACTATCGTTCGCAGGAGCTGGATGAAAGGGTCCCCACAAGCCTGCAGAAATCGCAGACGAGCGATTTGCCGCAATAACCCTCGGGCCAGCGTCTGGTATCGTCTGGCCAGACTCGACCATTCGTTTTGCCTTTAGAGCCAAGGCTTGGAGAAGGAGCGCTATTCCAATTCTTCTTGGTACAGAAAGCTGGGTGTCTATTACCCTCAACTCGATTGTTCCATAGTCAGTGAACGGATAAAGGTCAACCATCCTTGCGATACCACGGTTGACATGCTTCGCGAATCCTTCTTTGTCTGAGCTCCTAAGATATGGTATGAACTCGAATTCGTTGGTTGGGCCAAGCTGGGTGGTATTCCTCAGGAGTCTTATTGACCTCTTACATCTCGGAGCTCGGGTAACACCGTCGTCACTCAATGACACCTCATCTGTTGGTTTCTTATTCTCGAACGGGGAGTTGACAGAGATGGCAATTAAGTGCGGAATGAAGTTTCGAATCATGTTGTAGACTGCTATCTTGACATTCTCGTCGATGTCTGGACTGAGAATGTGATGGTGTTCTCCAAACGAGAGGTTTCTAAGATACTCTTGAGTAGGATTGAGCCCAGTAGAAACGAGTATGGCTCGCGTATCTTTGGGGAGTGACTCATACGAGATTGCAACCATCGTTTGAGTCCACCAAGCGAGTTCCTCTATGGTCGTGCAAGGCGGTGATGCGACCTCAAGGATCCACGTGAGGCTTGTCACGTTCGGGTCGTGACCTAGAAGAGTGTAGTCCTTTATTCTGCCGCCGGGACCTTCATAGCTGGCTACAATCCTAGAGCCTCTCTCTCCCTCCTCTGTTTGAGTCGATTGTTTATACTTCTTCTTCACCGAGGCAACTCGGGACGTTCTTATCTTTGCATCCAGTAATGCCTTGGCATTGGATACAAGCTTGTCGAAGATCTCTAGGATCTCTTCACCTCTGATCCAGGAACCATCCTTTTTGATGACTTGAAGTTCCACTTCGATTCCGTGCACAAAAGGCAGTTGAGTTTCGTCATTCCTTTCTATTGTCTCATTCATCTGACAGCACCTAGAAGGATGAGAGCGACTCAAGCAGTCGCGATATCGCAACATTGTCGGTGATTGCACCACGTGACAGAGTGAGCTGTGCTATGAGGGTGGACCGGGACTCTCCGAATGCCTGCACCAGTTCATA
>JBHLRV010000360.1:0-2584 GCA_048882205.1 Candidatus Thorarchaeota archaeon
TGGCACGCACTCCTAAGGTCAATGGGTGCCAGTAACTCACTTGTAGTTAGAGCTCAGGGAGCAGAGCTTCTTGTGTTGGTATTTCTGAGTATTCTTTTACTCGGACTCTACGCTCCACTGTTTCTAGCGAACTCTCTTCTTACGGCAGTCGGAGCATACGGCAGTTGGTCGTATCTCTTTCCAGTTGTGGTCTTTCCTGTCTTCCCGTGGCTTCTCCTACTCATCGTTTTGACTTTCTTTGTTGCCTCAGTCGTTCTGTTCATCGTGGCAATCTCGGCACTAGCCACCAGAGTAGGCCTCGCCGCCTCTCTGAACGCCGCCTGGGCAGAAGCAGGCCCCTATGGAGGTGACCTGTAGTGTTCTTGGTATCCAGGCTCACTTCAAAGGCACCTCAGGTCGTGGCGACCATTCTGATATTCTCGCTATCAGCAGGTGTTCTTGGTGGCATCCTCTTCTACATGGATAGTGCGAGCCCCGACGTGCTTGGTGAGCTAACTCAAGATATCCCTGTTGACATGTACGTGAGCTTCAGGGCAAGTTTCTACAATCAGAATGAAACATCCGTAGGCGACATCGAAGAAGTGCTGAAAGGAGAATCGTCTATCATCGATACGGAGACCCTAACCGTACTTGAGGGCTATAATTGGGAAGAAGAAGACTGGAGAGACACATATCGGGTTCACATCGGGGTCAACGAGTCCTTCTTTGAAACTTTCTCAGATGCAATTGAAGTTGTAGACGGTGATATGGCTAACAACTCTACGACTTGTCTAGTCGAACGGGAAAGAATGACAAGATATGGCCTTCGCGTTGGCGACAACGTGACCGTTTCTGTTGAGGCCGTCAATGAAACAGGATACTGGTATCTTGTTGAGCAGAACTACACTGTTGTGGGGTCCTTCACGACCACCCTCTTCATGTACTCTTACGAATGGGGGGCACCTCTTTCGACCTCCCTCTTCATGGTTACAACGGTGGAAGGGCTTGAGGAGCGATTCGACGAAATCAGTCGTACATCGTGGAATGCAGTGAGAGATGAGATCTGGGCTGTTGTGGATCACTCTCTGGTTTTTGAGCCGGATGCCATCGGAGCTATGGTAGACCTAGAACACCGAATTGAACAGAGAACTCTTCCTTTTGCATCAGTCAGCGATTTCGCATTGATGACTGCGGTTCATGAGTACGTGGCTTGGGGCGTCAGTATGAGAGCGATTGCTCTCGCCTTCTCTATACCGACTATTGTAATGGCAATCATTCTGGTTCAGTATAATTCAGACTTGCTGGCCGATGAAAGACGCCGAGATGTGGGAATGTTGAAGACACGCGGTTCGTCGGGATGGCAGGCGTTTCGATGGATTCTCAGTAATGCCCTGACGGTGGGAGTGATTGGAGGACTGGGCGCAGTACTTGTAGGAGGGGTTTCAGCCCTGCTCTCTGGCACAGTGAAGGAGCTGTTATCCTTTGACCTGACCAGGCTCTCAGAGTTCATCTTACTTCTACAATTTGAAGCTGTCTTGGCTGTCTTCATGTTCTCATTCGTGGTTGGCCTGGGAGTAGCACTGCCTTCGGCCGTCAGGGCTCTTTTGATGTCACCTACCGAAGCTCATAGCATAATTGAGAGAGAGGTCCTTCTGGAAACTGAGAAGATGGGAAGCCCGGTCTACGAGCTTGTTGCCTTAGGCATCACAGGATATCTTCTTTCGCCATTGCTACTCGCATTCAGATACATACCAATGAGCACCTTTGGGTCAATGATGTTCGCAGCAATTGTCATCCCAATGCTTGGAATCTTCGTGGTCGCTTTCACACGCTTACTGTCGCGGCCAGCCGCAAGGATAAAGTCAAGTGTTCTGTCCAGTATCAAAGGAAAGTCACTACACTCAGGCACGAAGGTAATCTCTGGTTATCTGAGATTGTTCAAGAAGAGTGAGTCATTGGGAGTCATGTTCATTGCAATGGTCTTCGCGGCCGGCATCTTCTCTTCGCTTTCTGCAAACACAGCCAGTACTCACATGAGAGAGGTCCTCTACTTCGAAACTGGTGCGGACATCAAGATCGATATCAAACCATCACTCGACAACGTTACTCTGGCACTCCTAGAGAACATATCAGTCGTTGAGGGAGTAGATGTCGTGAGTGGAGTGCTTGAAACTGATGGTTTTGTAGGCTACTGGACTTCTGACTATGGGACGCGTAGATACGTCAGGACACCAATTACAATATTCGGAGTTCAGCCGATGCAATGGCTTGAATCTGCATTCTGGCTACCCTACTTTACCAAGGACGGCACCCCATCGACATCCCTCCCTCTAGTTGCAGCGAATCACACTAATGTTCTATCGTCGTTCAAGCCTGTTGATCACTACACCGGTGGATGGCAATACACTCCTGTGTACGGCAATGCCCTGACATTGGAGCTTGAAGGACCGACTTGGACAAACTTCAGCGATAGCACAATTGTGGACGTCTTGGCCGATAGTTATGAGGGCGGATACGGTGGAAGAACCTACTTCCCCGGCGAGTCGAGCGCGGGCGCGATCGCTGACCTCAGCTTCGCGGCGGCCAAGACCGCGGCCACGCTGCC
>JBHLRV010000361.1:0-2582 GCA_048882205.1 Candidatus Thorarchaeota archaeon
GTCTTGTAGTTGACATCGTTGTGGGAGATAGTCATATTGATATTGGCGCCATAGCTTCAATCACTACGAGTGCTGTGTACGCCTTTGATGGCAGCTCCTATGATGGCAATCTCATCCTGAATGATACTGAAACCCAGTACTTGACCGTGGGCAAGCGCGGATACACGGTTGCCTCGGCGAGTGGAGATTCTTATGGAATCTCCGTGTTCTCGGTGAACCCTGAGGTCTATGTTATATGGGACAGGCTGGAGGTCTACTGGAGCCAGACCGAACTTGAAAGAGCAGACCTAGGTACGACTATAGAAGTCAGGTTCAAGGTACATTACCAATACAATGGAATAGCGTTCACAGGAGCCGACGGATCGCTTCAGGTGAACGGCCTTGATGCTAGCTATGATGACATTGGAAACTTCTGGTACATCTCTGTGAGCAATGACACCGTCGGACAGACAACATATCGAGTATCCGGATTCACTGAAACCACAGCAGGGTTGACGCTCATGACTGGGAACAATACTCATCCGAGTGTCGCCTTGTTTGATCGGGTCTATGTGGATGAAGCCGGTGTTTGGGGACGTCGACCAGCGTTTGATCCTGAAGTCGAGATTCCCGCGCCAGACACACTTGAGGTCGAAACCGGAGTTGTGGTGACCGTCTACTTCTATCTCAGATATGAGTCGGATGATGCCTACGTTTCCAATCCCGATGCAGTTGTGACTGTGAACGGCACAAGGGCATCCTATTCTCTTGAGAGAGAAAGATGGGAGGCCAGCGTTACCTCTGGCACCGCCGGGTCAGAAGTCTATGTGATTGAAACGTTCCAAGACCCATCTGGCTTGACGCAAATCAGTTCTACTTCGCTTGTCCCGAGCATCGAATGGATCATTCCACCACCACTATTCCCGATACCTCTCCTAATTGCGGTGATTGTTGCCGTGGTTCTGGTCGGTTCGTACGCCTTCATCCGTGCAAGAAGACGTATGGAGATGCTTGAACATGCCTTGACTCCGGAGGAGTTGCTCTCGATTGAGGATATTGGCATGCCTCAAGAGATGAGAGATCAGACATTTGCCAATCTTGAATGGCTTAGAGGCCTGCCGGAGGAGATTCCAAGTATGGGCGACGATGTTCTTTCAATACTCTGGGAGGAGCTTGAGAAGGCCCGCACTATGTATGAGAGAGCATTCGAAATGGAGACCATTTCAGGGGCAGCAGGAACAGAGCTGAGGAGTCTACTCCTCAAGAGATTCGATTCTGTCATTGAGATGATTGAACGAGAAATGGAATCTAGAGCCTAGCACATGTGAGGGATTATTCCTTCTCAGCATCTTCGCGTACCAACTCTTGAAAGCACCTTGCTAGAAGGAAGTCCACTTCCTCTTTCACGCTTTCAGACAAGATTTGGCCACGCCAATCCTCTGTGGGGTAGGTTTCTCGGAATCCGCTGATGAAACTCCTGAGACTCATTCGTGCCCTGAAGCTCTCCCTGTCGGCGATTAGTGCACCCATCAGGTCGCCGTCATGCTCCATCATGATTGTCTTCCCTTCATGAGTAAGAGTCCGTATTAGTCCGGCATCAGGCATCATCTCGGTACCTACCGTTGAAACTGCAGAGAGCAGCCCATAAACGTGTATGCCGGTCTCTTTGACTTCGGCGAAATCATAGGTATAGATGGGCAGTCCAATGTCCGGATTCATGACAACTAGCTGATAGAGTTTAACTGGTGAGAGGATGGGTTTTCTCGACATTTCTTGGTTCATTAGTCTACTGAAGACACCGGGGACATCATCTAAGTATCTGTCAATGTCCTCTACCTTGCCAATATCAAAATCCGGTTCTTCCTGCAGAGCATGAAACTCGTCAAGCTCGCGGCTGATAATGCTGTGGACACTCTTGAGGTTCTTCTCAATTGCTAGGTTTCGTGCCCTCAGTAGGTCTTCCCTAGCACCACCAAGGTCTCTGGCGGTCCTTTTAAGTAGGGCCCGAAGCAAGAGTGCTTCTACCAGTCCCGGCACAAGATTCTGTTCTTCAGCAATCTCTGCTAGCCTGTCGGAGTAGTCGAAGGCTGATCGGTAGTCTTTCTCGTTCCCAAGGACTCGGTAACGCTTCAAATGGACTGCAGCAAGCTGTATCTGGGACTTCATTATGTATTCTGTGTGGTGTGAGTTGACGGCCAGTTTGAGAGACTTCTCGAGAAAGCGGATGGCGTCATCCAGGTTCATCTTTCCATGCTGTGCGACTCCTTTCGCATAGTTCATCATGATACTACCAGCATCGAATGCGAACTCACCAGCACTCTTCTGCTCGGTTATATCGTTGGGGTCTTCATTCACAGCCGTTGCACTCCATGGGTTGCTTCTGAGGCTCTACACCTCGCATATTCAGGGGATTTCCACACTCGGATACTTGGGGCAGGTAGGAGAAAAGTGTATTCCAGATGTTGGATGGCCTATATCAAGTCGCTTCTACAGGCAGCATCTCTGTACAACATGGTTGAATGATGCCGATCGATTGAGTCCATCAGAGTATCATGACCGCAAATACCGCGAACATGAAGATGAACAGAAAGACTGCACAGTTC
>JBHLRV010000362.1:0-2580 GCA_048882205.1 Candidatus Thorarchaeota archaeon
CAAGAAGTGTATCACAATCAGATCTGACATGTTCGAATATTGGTCGACCCTCGGTCTAGCCTATCTCCTGAAGAACAAATTCAAGGACGCCGTTGAGGCTTTCCTGACAAGTCTAGAGCTGAAGCCAGGATACTCTGATGCACTTGTCGCACTGGGACTGACCTATAACAGCATGGAGTCGTGGGAAGAAGCGGTGCTAACCCTGAAAGAGGCGAGTCTTCTGGTTCCTGATAACTACGAGGTCCAGAAGGGACTCGCAAGGTCCCTAATGAAACTAAATCGCACGGAGGAGCTGGAGGGGGTATACCTCCGGATGCGAGAGTTGAACCCTGAGGACTATAGTGTGCTCCTCTATCTCGGTCAAATCGCATTCAATAGGGGGCAAACAGATGAGGCTCTTGACCTCTACAGGAAGGCGATTGAGATGGATCCAAATGCGCTCATGGCATGGAAAGTCCTGGCTGAGGCGCTTGAATCATTGGGGCTGCACGACGAAGCCAGACAGGCGTGGGACAGACAAAAGGAGATAGTTGAACGCTTGAGAAAGAAACAAAGGATGATTGGCCCCATTTAAGGAAACTAGCTGATAGATATGAGCAAGCATCTCCGAAGACTAGACTCCGGGAATCTTCGTCCGATCATGAATGATGTCGAGTACCTTTGAGAAGACGCTGATAACTATGAGAAAGATGAGTGCAATGAAGAGATAGGCCTCTAGCGCTTGAAATGTTCTGGTGACTATGAAGTGTGCTTTGGCGAATAGCTCCTCAACTCCTAGATAGTATGCTACTACGGTGTATTTTGGCAGATAAGCCGCTTCGTTGGACCAGGCAGGAATCGCACGCCTCAGAGACTGTGGGATTATCACATGTCTGATTCCACTTCTCCTGGACATGCCTATGGCACGAGCCGCCACGAACTGTCCAGACCCGATGGATGCAATTGCTCCACGGAAATACTCTGCTTGATACGCAGCGCTATTGAGACCCAAGGTGAGGATGCACATGAAGATCGTGTGATTGAGAACAATTATGTCTCCAAACCTGATGACCCAGTTCGAGTATATCGGTCCATATCCAAGGGACTCAAGGTATCGGCTGATCCCAAAGGGCAACATGAAGATAAGAAACAGCTGCACTAACAGCGGAGTGCTTCGAAACAACTCAATATACCCTGTGGCTACTCGAGAAATAATCCGCCCTCCATACTGCCTAGCAATCGCCAAGAGGAGTCCGAGAAAGAATCCCATAACCAGTGCTGTGGAGTAGAGGTACATCGTGGTGACAAAGCCGGACACAATGTGGTCTCCATAGTCCATGATGAATGAGAAATCTAGATACTGCAGCGGTTGAAACTGCACGTCTAGAGTATTCGCAGGCATCATTCAGTATCACAGCCACTAGTCTTTGTCTTCTCCTTCTGAACCATAGAGCACTTCTAGTCTGTGCAGAAAGCGTTTGGCACGTTCCGTTTCTGGCGATCTGAAGAAATGTGCAGGCGTTCCTCTTTCAACCACGACACCTTCATCCATGAAGATCATTTCCTTAGAAACTGCACGAGCGAAGCCCATCTCATGGGTGACGACAACCATTGTGGTACCTTCCCCCGCAATGTCCAGCATCACTTGAAGAACCTCTCCAATAAGCTCAGGATCCAAAGCAGAGGTTGGCTCATCGAATAGTACCACATCAGGCTCCATTGCCAAAGCTCTTGCAATTCCAACGCGCTGCTGTTGACCTCCAGACAACTGAGCAGGATAGTGGTCCACCCAATCAATCATCTTGACGCGCTCAAGTGCACGATGTCCTCTCTCCAGCGCTTCCTCTTTTGGAATCTGAAGGACCTTCTCTAATCCGATCGTAACATTGCCAAGAGCCTTCAAATGCGCGAAGAGATTGAAATGCTGAAACACAAAACCAATTCTAGCCCTCAGTGCGTCGATATCTGCATTCTCGTCAGTCAGACTCCTGCCACGGAGGATGACATCCCCTTGGTCCAACGTTTCTAGCCGGTTTATGCATCTAAGAAGAGTACTCTTCCCGGACCCACTTGGTCCGAAGACTACCTTCACTTCTTTCTCCATGACATCAAAGGAGATCCCCTTCAGAACTTGCAGTATTCCGTATGATTTCCAGACGTCCCGTACCTCTAGTACTTTAGCCAAGTTCATCAGCCTCCAAGACCGAGATTCTTCAGTTTCTTTGTCTGTCGTTCTCCAATATACTTGGTAACTGGAATGGTGAAGATTAGGTAGATAATCGCAGCAACGAACATAATAGGAATCCAAAGCTCAGGATAGTTCTGCGCATTCGAGTGGGATATTCTAAACATCTCCGTAATGCCAACAGCAGATGCGTATGCTGAGTCCTTTATGATGACTGCATATTCATTTGAGAAGCCGGGTACAGCAATTCTCAACGCCTGAGGAAGAACAATGTGCCTTGAGGCCTGCATCTGAGACATTCCCAGAGAGCGCGCTGCCAGCATCTGCCCTTCACTGACCGATAGGATTGCTCCGCGATAGAGTTGTGATTGATATGCGCCACTTCGGAGTGAGAGAGACAGGACTACCCCGGCGAG
>JBHLRV010000363.1:0-2578 GCA_048882205.1 Candidatus Thorarchaeota archaeon
TGCAATGAGTTCCATCCGCCAAATGCTAATATGCAACCTAGCATGTCTGTGACTAGAACAGATGGAAAGGTAGGGTACGATGACTTTCCTAGAATACAAGAACAGTCAATTCCACGAATGCTTGGGAACCCCTACAACGGAAATCACGTTGAAGGTTAATGATGCTCAGAAGAAGCTGGTCCTTTCAATACCAGGGGGAGTCAGCATGATAGAACGCCGTGCTGCAGAGCGTAACGCCAGGTCCATTCAGAAGTCGGGATTCCAGACCTCCAAGAGAGGCCGTGTCGGTGCTGGCTACGAGCTGGTCGTTGAAGGTCCGGGAGGATCACTTCCCGAACGATTGACTCACTCTCCAAGAGAAGTCTACTGATACTTGACTCACCCACTCAAATCCTACTGACATCTGAATAGAGGACCTATGAACTACCGTCTTGACAGAGGGAAAGGAGGACGAGGTAACTATGTCTGATGATGACGTCCGACGCATGATTGAAGAGGCCACAAAGGAATCTTTGCGACAGTCATTCACTGATGCTGGCCGCAAGTTCATCGACGCGGCTGGAGCATCCGAGAGACGCGGTGACTACGAAGGAGCCGACCGGTTGTACAGGCCGGCTGCAGATGCTTACGAACAGGCTGCTCAGAAATACAGAGACTCGAAGGCCTTCAAGAATTCAGCAATCAATATGTGCGCAGCCGGAGATGTGTATTCTGAACTTGGCGAATCAGGGAAGGCAGTAGAAGCCTATCAACTAGCTGCTGATGATCTTCTCGCTGCGTCGGGTGAGCACCTCCTTTGGGGTGAGGACGCCGAAACGGCAAAGGGCACCGCACTCGCGATGGCCGCATGCTTGATCTATATCATGATTGGAAAAGAAGCTGAGGCATTCTACAAGGCCCGCACATTCTCGGCAGAGAACGCATCTAAGCTAAGATTTCCTGCCATTGTCCGGTTGAGTCAGATACCACAGATGTTGGAAACCTCGATTCAGTCACTCGATCTTGAGGGGTTCTCGACTGCTGAAACTGCAGCAGTCACAGAGCTGAAAGCGGCTCTTGCAAATGCCAATGCCCAAGAGTTCTCGAAATATGTCGACAAAGGTCTTGACATGGTCCGAGAGATACTGCGGGGCAAACTCAAGATTCCCAAGCTTGTTCCTCAACTTGTACTGCCTGCTGACATGACCTTTACTGAAGAGTTTCCGGTTGGCGTGGCCGTTCAAAACACTGGAGAAGGCGAAGCACTGAATCTTCAGGCTGAGTGGCACCTCGACGATGCCTTGGTGGTCGTTTCTGGAGACCAGAAGAGGACGATTCATACCCTGCCTCCTGGCGAGTCATTGGATCTTGCAGTCGTGGTCAAAGCGGCAGAAGCACTCACGGGTGTCAAGGAATACTCCGTCCTTGTAAGAGGAACGTACAGCGACAAGCTAAGAACAGAGTACTCATTTCAGGCAGGTCCCGGAACACTCGTGCTAAAAGACTTCAAGGACAGCGAGAAGCTGCTTCAAGCGCTAGACGTCACCGGCGGTCGAATGGGCATCCTTGAAGCATCAATAGAGGAGTCTCCGCTTGACAAGGCGCCATTCCATCGATTGGCCTCAGTACTATCGGAGTCGTTGATCGAAGCGCGGAACCATATCGAAGAAGATCGCTTGCCTACAGCCAAGGCACAGATCGGTGTCGTAAATGCGATGGTAGATGTACTAGATTCCATTCTAGGAGATGATGAGCTCGTAAGGAAAGCCGAGGCGGCTAAGGAAGCCAAGAGGAAGATGTTTGCGAAGACAGTGCTGAAGTCTGTGAAGGAAACCATTGATTCTTTGGCGACTACTCGCAAGATGGAGATTGAGTCCAGCGCGGCCGAGGATCTGACAGCTTGGGACCGCGATGCCGAGGCTAAACGAGGACTCTCTGTCTTGGTCATGAGCACCAAGGACAACACTTCAGATTTGGTGCAAGATCTTGAGGACCTATACAATCAGATGCCGACGGCTGGGGCTGCCGACGACCCAGAGGAGGCTTCGGCCAGATCGAAAAGGAGAGAAACATTGGAAACTTCTGTTGCGAGGCTGATAGGAATTCGGTCCGAGCTTGAGAGAATCCTCGCTGACAAGACTCTAATGGTTGGAGCGAAACCCGCATCATCCGAGAAGGCTAAGTTCGCGCGGGAACACCTAGAGAAACTCTTGGCTGATATCAGTTCGATAGTCGCATCGAAGGAAGCAGAGCTCCAGTAGTACTAGATTCTCTATCTGGCGCTAATGAATTCCTCAAGTCTGTCCATCGCCTCTGAAATCATGTCGGGTGGTGGAAGGAAGACGCTTCTGAAGTGATCGCTGCCATACTTGGGACCAAAGCCAGCGCCGGGAACGAACACGACGCCAGTCTCGCGCAATACGTCAAGAACGAACTCTGTATCGTCTTTCCATCTCCCCTTCAACTCAATTCTGGGCATGATGTAGAACGCCGCTTGTGGGAGCCTTGTGGAAATCGAATCGGTCGCGTTCAGGCGTTTCCAGATCAAATCTCTTCTCTCTCGGAGCTTCTTCATGACTTCTTTAAGGTGGCTGCCATC
>JBHLRV010000364.1:0-2576 GCA_048882205.1 Candidatus Thorarchaeota archaeon
CCCGACCGACTTCGCCTAACATATGAGCTCTCGAGAGAATTGGGTCTCCTTGAGTCCGTCAATCTCTTCGAACCGAGCATGCCTACAAGAGAAGACATTGAGCTCTTCCATACTCCTGATTACATCGACGCGGTCATCGAATGTGGAGATTCTCTGAGTCCGAAACCAGAGTATGGACTAGGCACATCGGACAATCCAGTATTTCCAAAACTGTATGACGCGGCCATAAGGTATGTCGGTGCCACTCTCGATGCGATGAAAGAGATTATCAAGGGTGCATCAAACGCGTTCGTAATCTCCGGCGGACTGCATCATGCCCACCGCAGTATGGCCTCGGGTTTCTGCGTCTTCAACGACGTCGTCATCTCAGTCCTTCATCTCCTGAAACAGAAGAAGGCCAAGGTACTCTACTTTGATTTCGATGCACACCATGGCGATGGTGTACAAAACGCGTTTTACAAATCGAAAGACGTCCTGACAATCTCCGTTCACCAGACCGGACAGACCCTCTTTCCAGGGACAGGCTTCATTCATGAGATGGGGGAAAGCGAGGGACTAGGCTACTCAGTCAACATTCCTGTTTTGCCAGGCGCAAGCAGTGAAGAACTGATCCAAGTCGTAGACGAGGTGGTTGCTCCTCTCTTCAAGTCCTTCCAACCAAATCTCCTAGTCACACAGCTCGGAGTCGATGGGCACTTCATGGACCCACTAGCCTATCTAGGCTATACGACTTATGGATACGAATCGACTCTTCAGAAACTCAAGAAGCTTGCTGACGACATATGCGACATCGGCTGGCTCGCTGTGGGTGGAGGAGGCTATCACCCGGTGAACGTGGCTCGATTGTGGTCATTGTTTCTCGCTATTATTCTTGGGAAGGATGTCCCGAAGGAGATACCTGAATCATTCCGGGAAAGATGTATTAATCTTGGCTACCATAGTTTTCCCGAGGAGATGAGAGACGAGAACCCTGTCGTGCAGGCTTATCTTCCACGTGAACAGGTGGCACTTGACCTAGACCGTATCATTCGTAGACTGAAGGAGATGGTCTTCCCGTACCACGGAATCGCCTGAAGTATCTCTACAATTCGTTGCTAGCTTCGACAACGGTGTCTATCCACTTCTGGACTATCTTGGTCACCATGTCTGAAGCCGCGGCCACCATGATCGAATCAGCATCCTCTGATAGCAGCGACGATGGGTCAACTCCTGAACGGGCTATGCGAAGAAGTGCTGGATAACACAAGAAACCAAGCGCTTGGACAATGTCCCTGGAATCTCCAGCAGTCACTTTCACGTCTGACCCGAGCAAATCAGCGGGGGAAACGTTGGGATCTGCGTCCAGAACCTGTGTCAGAAGTTCCAGGCTTGATGTGACAACTACATCTGGCTCTACACACTCATCAAAAACACCTACCCTGCCTCTGTCAAAGGCCAGAGAGTACTCTTCTTTGGTGTCGGTAGTTCTGAAGCAGAAGGAGATGTCCCTGTACGATCCGGCCGACATGCTCATGTATTCCTCGAATTCAGAGTCAGTCAGTTTATGCAACTCACTGGCCTTCTCTAGACTCACATTCAGGGCGGCACAGCACCCGTCTACAATTGGACCGAGGTACTCCATGAGCATGAATTTGTCAATGTTGATATCGTGAGCCAACTGTAGAAGACTTTTTTCAAGGCTGAGTCGTCGTTCCTCTTCATTCAATTGGGTTCGGTCTGAAAGGCACTATGCTCCTTTTAGAGATGATGATTAGACCGCCATGAGTGCGAGGGTAGCAGAGAGCAATGATATGATCGTGACTACCTGAAGCACTGCCAGAATTGGCGGTCATGAAATGATTTGAGCGGTCTGATGTCAAATCTCTCTTACACGACTGTAGACGCGTAGGCTCTCTCCGCGTCGAGACCAACCCTTATAATGAGTGTCGAGGAAGTGAGTGACAGGTAGTCGGACGGCGAATAGACAATGTCAGACGGAACACACATCGTGACTGAGGGACTGTCGAAGAATTTCGGTGCAATTGAAGCATTGAAAGATCTCAACCTCACTGTTCGCAGGGGCAGTGTGTTTGGATACCTTGGTCCAAACGGGGCAGGAAAGACCACAACCGTTCGGATATTATCTGGCCTGTTGAAGCAGACGAGTGGGAGTGCCACAGTCTGCGGATACAACATAGACACTCAAAGAGACGAGATTAAGGCTGCGACTGGTCTTCTTCCGGAAACTCCCGGCCTCTACTCGAAGCTCTCTGCGGTGGAGTTCTTGGAATTCATTGGAGCCCTCAACGACATGAGTGGTGAAGTACTCCACAGACGGATAGATAGTCTTCTTGGAATCTTAGGGCTTGAGGGTAGACAGAATGATTTGCTAGAGAGCTACAGCAGCGGGATGAAACAGAAGGTCCTTGTTGCATCAACTATCCTTCATGAGCCTGAGCTTGTGTTCTTTTGCCGCCACGTGCGCGCGCACCACACCGGCGAGGGAGCATTCATCGGTAATGGCCAGGGCCTTGTAGCGCAACTGCGCTGCCCGTTCCACCAGTTCTTCGGGATGGGATGCGCCACGCAGGAAGCTG
>JBHLRV010000365.1:0-2570 GCA_048882205.1 Candidatus Thorarchaeota archaeon
CGGCACGTTGGACAGGATCTTGGAGAGCTACCAGGGCTTGCTCCGGATCCGCCGCAGGTTTCACAATACACTTGCCTTTTGAACGCAATCTCTTTCTCGACTCCAAAGAAGGCCTCTTCAAATGAAAGTGGGATGGTCACCCTCAATGTCTGGCCAGGAGGAGGTCCTGCGCGTCCCCTTCTGCCGAAGCCGAAGTCGCCAAAACCTGGGAAGCCACGGAATATCTCACTAAAGATGTCTCCAAAGCCGTCCATATTGATCCCTTGGAAGTCAGCCGTGCCCCATCTATCATAGTTGGCTCTCTTCTCAGTGTCGCTCAGAACCTCGTAGGCCTCGTTTATTCCTTTCAAGGTCTCCTCGGCCTGCTGGTTTCCAGGGTTGCGATCTGGGTGATACTTCTTGGCAAGTGCTCGATAGGCCTTCTTGATTTCCTCTTGTGAGGCATTCCTCCCCACACCGAGTCTTTCATAGAGATCATCTGATGCCAAACAGCTTCACCCAATGTTACAATGATATCCTCTACTCGAGATCCTCGAAGTCGACGTCTACAACGTCCTCGTCATCCGGTTTCTCTGACTCCCCAGTTGGAGCAGACCCTGGTGCAGTGCCCATCTGACTTGGATCGAACCCCATTTGGCTCGGATCGAAGTCTGCTGCTCCGGGTCCCGCAGCGCCATAGACCTTCTCCGATATCTTATAGATAATCTGCTGGACGTCATCAGTGCCCGACTTCATCTTCTCGTAGTCTTCCGCCTCAATTGCTTTTCGGAGCTCTTCTGATTTGGATTCAAGCTCCTTCTTGAGATCTTCTGGAACCTTGTCACCCAAATCTTTGACAAGCTTCTCTCCCTGCCAAATCATCTGGTCGGCCATGTTCTTGGTATCAACCTCAGCCTTCCGCTTGGCATCTTCTTCAGCATATTGTTCCGCTTCCTTGACCATTCGTTCTATGTCTCCATCCGAGAGGTTCGTGCTGGCCGTGATGGTGATGCTTTGTTCATTTCCTGTTGCCAAGTCCTTTGCAGTGACATTAGTGATTCCGTTTGCATCGATATCAAATGACACCTCAATCTGAGGAACGCCTCTAGGTGCAGGAGGTATGCCCACCAACTGAAATCTCCCCAATGTCATGTTGTCCTTTGACATGGGTCTCTCTCCCTGAGTCACATGAATATCCACGGCAGTCTGATGGTCAGCTGCAGTTGAGAAGATCTTGCTCTTTCTCGTGGGTATTGTAGTGTTCCGTTCAATCAGCGGCGTTGCAACACCGCCTAGTGTTTCAATACCAAGAGTCAAAGGTGTGACGTCGAGAAGAAGGATATCGGTTTCCCCTGCAATTACACCTGCCTGCGCTGCAGCCCCCAGAGCAACGACTTCGTCAGGATTGATGCTCTTGTCGCCTTCCTTTCCAAACATTGCTCTGACGGTTTCCTGAATCACCGGCATACGAGTTGCACCGCCAACAAGCAGTATTCTGTCAATCTGCTCTGGCTCCATTTTTGCGTCTGACAGTGCTTGCCGGATTGGCCCAAGAGTAGCTTGTACTAGGTCATCGGTCATCTTCTCGAATTGCGATCTGGTAATCTCCATATCGAGATGCTTCGGTCCACTCTGGTCAGCCGTGATGTACGGAAGATTGATTGTTGTTTGTTTGACTGTCGAGAGTTCTATTTTGGCCTGCTCAGCAGCATCTCGAATGCGTTGCATTGCAGATGGGTCCTCGTTGATGTCAATCCCGGTTTCCTTCTTGAACTTCTCCGTGACCCACTTGATGATCCTATTGTCCCAGTCGTCACCACCTAGCTGCGTGTTGCCACTAGTTGAAATCACCTTGTAGACGTCTTCACCAATATCGAGTATCGACACATCGAAAGTCCCTCCACCCAAGTCGTAGACGAGAACTTTGAGTTCCTCACCTTTCTCAAGGTTATAGGCAAGAGCCGACGCTGTAGGTTCATTGACGATTCTAAGCACCTCCAGCCCAGCAATCTGTCCTGCATCCTTGGTTGCCTGTCTTTGACTGTCGTTGAAGTAGGCGGGGACAGTAATCACTGCTTTCACTATCTCCTCGCCTAGAAATGCCTCGGCATCCTTCTTCAGCTTCGTTAGAATCATTGCGGAGATTTCTTGAGGAGTGTACTCTTTGTCGCCTATCTTCACCTTGTAGTCTTGGCCCATCTTCCTCTTTATCGACCTCACAGTCCGCTTTGGCATGGAAACTGCTTGCCGCTTGGCCAACTCTCCGACTACGATCTCGCCTTTGGGAGTAATTCCCACAACAGAAGGAGTCAATCTCCCGCCTTCTGCGCTAGTGATTATAGTAGGTTTGCCACCGACCATGTATGCGATTCCACTGTTTGTTGTCCCTAGATCAATACCTACGACTTTCGCCATCAGCTCTCACCTTTGTCTTCATTGTCTAAACTGTCTTCATCCTTTTCAGCGGTTTCATGCCTGTTAACGACCACCATTGCTGGTCTCAGGACCTTCTCCCGAATCATGTAGCCCTTCTGATAAACCTCTGTCACAATGCCATCCGGGCTATCATTGTCACAGATGGTACCTACAGC
>JBHLRV010000366.1:0-2568 GCA_048882205.1 Candidatus Thorarchaeota archaeon
ATTGAGCGTCTAGGAATTGCCGCCACGGTGGGACAGGCTCGGATGCTGCTCGAGACTGCACGCGCCTATGGTCGCCGCAGAGTGCAGTTCGAAGCTCCAATATCAAGGTATCAGACGATACAGACTAGAATGGCCGACATGGCCATCAACTTGAAGCTGGCCCGTACATACCTTTACGCACTAGCGGCGCAGCTAGATAGCGGGACTGCAGACATGTTCCAGTTTGGCGTGGACGCCGCCATCTGCAAGATATTCTCCACTGAGGCACTAATTGACATTGCGGAGGATGCACTGGTCATTCTCTCAGGCGACGGCTACACGGAAGAGTACCTCGCAGCATCCATTTTAAAGAATGCACTTCTTACAAAAGTCACTGGCGGCGGAAACGACATTCTAAAGCTCTTCATCGGAAGACAAGAATTCAAGAAGACTCCTGACCCCGGGCTGCTGCCCCGGGTACTCCGAGGAGTCGACCCCAAAGATCTCTAGGGAGTGGACAAGAGTGAGCTTCGAATGCATCAAGTATGAAGTGAAGGATGGCATCGGGTGGATTACATTTAACAGACCGGAAGTACGAAATGCGCTCTCCCGACAGACATGGATGGAACTAATGCAAGTGCTACAGGACACATGGGATGACTACTCAGTACGAGCCTTGGTCATCACGGGGGAGGGCACAGCCTTTAGCGCTGGGTTGGACATCAAGGAGATGAGCACTGTTGGGTTCAAAGGTCTGGGCGAGTTTCTGAGTGTTGTGCTTGATCCCATCGAGCTCCTTCAGCGCTATCCGAAACCAGTGATTGCTGCAGTAAATGGTCATGCGTATGCCGGTGGTTTTGAACTCACATTGTTCTGTGACCTCGTCATTGCATCTGACCAAGCAGTATTTGCCTTTCGAGAGAATCGTCGTGGTCTCATGTCTGGTCTAATGATTGTGAGGGCTCATGAGTACAACATGCGATACATCAAAGAGCTGACATTCACAGGTCGAGCCATTGACGCGCAAGAGGCATATCGTATGGGCATAGTTAACCAAGTTGTACCGCATGACGAATTGGAGAAAGCGGTCACTGAGCTCTGTGAAGAGATAAAACAGGTTGCACCTCTGTCACAGAAGCTCACGAAGGAGTTCCTACGGAGAGGTCTACGAGAGATTGGGGCCCTCTGGGAGCCATTTAACATCCTCTTCAAGTCGGAGGACGTAATAGAAGGATTCGAGGCTTGGATGGAGAAGCGGCCTCCCGAATGGAAGGGGAAATAAGATAGCGTGGACAAACCAGGATAGACAAAGGGGTGAAGGAAGTGTCAAAGACGAAGGATGACCTGATTAGTTCCTTGGAGAAGATGGTTGCCAAAATGGACGATCCAAAGTATCAGTCGAGGTTTGCCGACTACAACAAGACTCTACAGTTCTACTTCACTGATAACGAAGAAGCCACATGCCACATGGTGTTTCAAGGTGGATCTGCGAGCATCGTGGACGGAATAGCTGAAGATGCTGAACTGGAGATAACCACAACCACTGAAGCCATTATGGCAATCATGGATGGCACCCTGAGTCCAACTCGTGCATTCATGGGTGGCAAGGTCAAGGCCAAAGGCCCCATGAATGACCTGATCAAACTTCAGGCACTCATGAAATGATTCTCTGACCTTGGGGGCTTGCCCAATGAGGGCATTCTGTGAATTACTCTCAGGCAACGCGGAGGATTACGGGGACAAGTTGTCTGTAGTCTATGGAGAATCACGTTTCACCTGGGCGGATCTCGACACTGAGATATCTCGAGTTGCCAACGCTCTTTTGCGTCGTCTACCTGATTCACCAAAAGGCAGAGTCGTAATCATAATGGAGAATCGTCCGGATTATCTTGCGGTTCTCTACGGTGCCCAGAGAGCCGGAATGGTTCCTGCCCCAACTAGCACAAGATTTGTAGGCAGGGAGATCAAACACGTCTTTGACACTGCTGAACCGAGTCTCTGCGTCTGCAGCGTCCACTACTTGTCACATTTGGTTGATGCTTTCTCTGAACGGGAGAAGAATCCTCCGGTAGTCGTAATCGGTGGAGATGCCAGGGTCAACATCGAGACCGAGTCTTGGGATACCTTTGTTAGCGGGGTTTCGACTGATGACCCAAAAGTCCCACTTTCCGAGAATGACTTTGGGGTTCAGCTATTCACAGCAGGGACAACTGGTCTTCCTAAGGGAAGCAATTTCACACACCGCGCGCTGCTTGATGCCTGCACTCTGATTCCTGACCATGGACTGAAACTGATTTTCGAAGGAAGAGTCCCTGAGTCCGCGTTGCTTCCACAAGATTTTGAGCTGAAGTTCTTGGTTCCTACGCCGCTCTATCATCTGTCCGGATTCATGCCTGCGATAATCATGACCGCTATGAAGCGACCTGTTGTCTTCCCGACTGCTCTAAGCTTTTCTCCTGAGGAAGTGTGTGCCCTGATTGAGCAGGAAAAGATAACCTCGGTCTTTATGGTGCCGACTCAGTTTAGGCTGTTTCTTGACTTCCCTGATCTTCAGAAGTGGGACTTATCGTCCGTGACACTCCTTTCGTC
>JBHLRV010000367.1:0-2560 GCA_048882205.1 Candidatus Thorarchaeota archaeon
AAGGGACCCCCCGAGTATGAAACCAGAGTCCAGATGGGCGCGACAATACGAAGACTGGAGCCACCTAGTAGGTTTTGCTCGATCATATAGTAAGGTGATAGGAGTGTGACAAGTACAAGCAAGAGTGCTAGCCTCAAGGGCGAGAATAGGCTCATCTTCCTGACACGACACACAGGAACTTCAAGTGTGATAATAAGATTGGCGTTTCGTTGAAGCTTGCTGCAAATGCGTTTAAGGAAGCAAGCACTGTGTTCTCACATGCCGGAACACATCCTAGCACTTACCACATGCCCTCAGGAGAAGTCTACTGGACTTGCGAAGAAACTAGTGGAGGCCAGAGTATGCGCATGTGTGAACATTGTCCAAGAAGTGAGGAGCTTCTACTGGTGGAAGGGAAAGATCGAGGATGAAGCAGAGTCCATCCTTCTAATAAAGACAGAGAAGAAGAGTGAGGACCAACTCTGGGAAGCAATAAAGGCCAATCACCCCTATGAGGTGCCTGAATTCGTTGTTGTATCCGTTGATGGTGGATCTTCTGACTACCTAGAATGGATTTCCACCAGTGTTAGGCAGGGAAAGACCTAGCTATAATCATAGCTCCTTGCGGCGTACTTCAGGGACTCGTTAAAGTACTTCCCAATGGCCTTAGCAATGGCAGGTCCAACGATCTGATTGATCTCACCGGGCATCAGTTCTTTCAAGTCTGTTCTGGATGTGAGCTTGCCTTGTCGTTTCAGACCGCCTATCTCTCGATCCACGATTGAACGGGCCTCCCTTAGACTCATGGGCTCAGCGGACGCTCCAAGAAGGCCTTGTTTGATGTCAGATATAGATCTCTTGACGAAGACTGCAAGATTCTCCATGTCGTTCCCCGGAACCATGTCACGCGTTCCGTGTGTTCTGCATTTGCCGTCTTCTGGGGCTTCGCCGCACAAAGAGCAGACTTTACGTCCTCTGCTAGTCTTCACATAGTACGAGAGTAGATTTGCACATTTGGCATCATCGTTTGGCGTCCACTCAAGTCCTTTGGGACCGACACGCCCAATGGCCCTAAAGACAGTCTGGCTTTTTGTGTAGATCCACGTTAATACATCAATGGAGCTCTTCTTGCTGTCCGCAATCCGTTGTTCTTCTAGCTTGGCCTCAAGTGCGATCTCCTCCTTAGCCATCTTCTTGCCCCTCTCAGTTATGAGAAACCGATGCATGATGTCGTACGCGATGGCATAGTTGTCAAACTCTAGCGAGTCCATCACGAGTGGAGTATCTATCACTCCTTCGAAGACTGGACTTGGGCTCGCATCCAGTTCTGCTTTCGCGGCAGTCATGTTTTGGTCTGACAGACGTGCGTGCATCCATGAGCAAATGTCTGATGCGCCCAGCTCTGGATAGACTGTTTTCAGCTCGTAGATTCTCATCGATGCCAAGTCAATTAGGATCTCGACACGAAGAGCTTGAAGGTCCGTTTCTGTGCCCTCGTAGATGCTCTTCAAAAGCGCCTTAATGCGCAGAAGATCCTGCCTTGATCTAATGTAGGTTTCAACGATTCGAGCCATGTTGGTCAGTATGCTTGAGGTTAAGAGCCAAGCAATGTCGAGCTTGATGGACGCGATCGTTTCTTCGTGCCGCCGATGCCGTATCATATCGGCCGATGAAGTGACTCCTATTGAACTGAGGGCCCCTTGTCGGACTCTCTCTCTTGCGTCCAGCAATCTCTTGACTTCCTCAGGTGGAGGCACACGTATCCTCTTCTCAAGAGCCTCCAGCACACGAACCTCAAAGCCAAGGAGTGACTCTCTGTCCTTAACAAGGGTTTCAATATTGAACTTGTCAAGCTCTGATGCTCTGAGCCCTTGTGACCGCAACATGCCCTTGACCGGTTTCTCAAGAGTGTTCTCAAGTTTGTCAATAGCTTTGAGTGAGCGCTCCAGATACTCCATTTCGACTTCATCGATTTCGGAATCTCGTGCTCTTTCCTCCAAATCAGCTTTCGTGACTCGAAGGCCTTTTGAGATGTCTTCTGGATCTGTCAGCCCTTTTCGTCTGAAGGCAGCCTCAATGTCGCTGGCAGGAATCTGCAACAACTGTGATAGCAGGTCGAATGTCGATTCTGGATCTTCTTCAATCGCTGAGGCAATGCTCTGAGACAGTTTGTCCACCAAAGCATCTTCATACTCATTCAATGTGATTGGCCGCTGTAGCGTGGCCTTCAAGACACCCAGCAGTTCTAGGCGAATCTCCTGAGATTTCTTGATTGTTGTCACTTCCTTTTGCCCTCTGCACAAACGACGGGCGACATCTGAGGCTATACTGGCAATGGAAGCTGGGAATACCATGGAAGTCGAAACGTGAGAGGAGGCATATTCCGGACTCCCCCAGATACGCTTCAAGCCATCCTTCAGCACGGATATCTCGATGACCTCGAAGTCGTGTTCTCGTAACAGTTCGTCTCTAAGCGACAACGCGGTTTCCTTTAGGCCAGACGCGTTGTTGTAGAAATCCTCTCTTAATGATGAATCAGATCCGGTGATGCGGTTCAGAAAGTCTATGTCGTGATTTGGAG
>JBHLRV010000368.1:0-2556 GCA_048882205.1 Candidatus Thorarchaeota archaeon
AGGGAAGAAACTACAGTCTTTGGCCAACTTAGAAAAGAATACTTCGCAGGATGGACTTCCTCGCAGTTTGCGGTACGGTTCATCATCGCATCTATGCTATGGTTGGTCATTTACTATACGATTGGAACTATCATTGCACCATTGGTACTTCCGTACTACACTGATGGAAGTGTAGGCTACGACTTAATGCTCCCTGCTGCTGAGATTGTAATTCTTCTTCAGACCGTTCGAGGATTCATATATGTCCTTAGCGTTCTCCCGATTCTCATTTCAGTGAAGCTAGACAAGGAGCCACTAGCAATCATATTAGTTGCACTTCTTTACATTGCAGGTGCATTGGCTGTCTTTGTCATATCTGAGCGATTTCCAGCCTTCTTACGAATTGTTCATGGAATTGAATTGTTCGTTGATTCGTTGATTGCTGGCACAGTGATTTCCTATATTCTGGGGAAATCTGATGGATCAACACAAATCTTAGATTGAAGATATTCCAAGCATCGAAGAATTGCTGGATAGAACGATGAGTGAGGCTGAAGAGATAATCTCTAGACTTAGCAGAATATCAGAGTAGAATGGCGGGCCAGGTGGGATTCGAACCCACGAGCTCTTCACGCAACTCATATATCTCCAAGGGGCACCGCTTGTGCAGCAGAAGGTCCGTAACGATGCAGGGATTCCAGCAGATGTTTGGATTTAGTGCCGTGGGAATACTCGGTACAGGCTTTGTGATTACCATATTGTTGATAGTAATTGGACTTAGAGAGAAGGACGATTCTCTCAGAAGAGCCCGCTTCCTTCGAGCAGGAGGCGTTCTCCTCGGTTTGATGATAATAGTCACTGGATTTACCTGGTATGCATACTTTGTGTACCCCTACCCCCCCTACCACATTGAGAGTGTGATTATCCTGACATTCATCTCATCTCTTGGTGGCTTGGTTTCAGGAGTTGCGAGCTGCATACCATTACAGACTTTCGACAGAAACATGTAGAAAGAGAGATCTAAGATGACAGGAAATCGCCACAGTGAAACACCGAAACAGGAAGAAGAGGATGTTCTAAAGGAGAAATTGGCCAAGTATACCAAAGCAGTTGCTGATAATCCGAATGACTCGAAAGCATGGTATGAGAAGATGTGCATTCATTTCAAGCTTAATCAGTTTGATGAGGCACTTGAATGTACCAAGACTGTCTTGACTCAAAAACCTTCATGGGGAAAGTTTGTCAAGGAGTATTTCCCTGATTTGCCTGACAAGATGGCCAAAGAAAAAGAAAGAATGGCCAAAGAGAAGGAAGCATCAAGGGCGGCTGCGGATTTTAAGACCAAGCTATTGATTACTCTAGAGGACCCAATCGCAATCTCTAGTGGGGTGGGCGACTGGAAGGAAAAGATTGGATCCTTGGAAGGTCCTGCACTAGAGCTTTTCAGAGGATTCTTGATTCAGTGGGAAAGAAGTGACATTACTCAGGGAGGTACTGTCAAGCATGTCGTCGGTCCTGCCGGTGGATTAATCATCTCAGGGGAAACTCCGGAGGCGTATACGGAAGCAGTCACGCTATTCAGAGGAGGACAATTGAGGAAACCTATGGAGATTATCGAGTCTAGTCTGAAGAAGAAGGAGCACTTTGGTCTGTGGGCCCTCCTTGGCTTAATCAATAACAAACTGGAGTACTATGACAAGGCACTAGGAGCATTTGAAGCCGCCGCATCTAAGAATCCTTACCTGAAGGACATCTGGGATGGGATGACAACTGCCCTGAACGCCCTCAAGAATCCAGATAAGGCTCAGCTCACATCTCAGATAGCTGGGTGCTGTCCAATCAAGCTCGATTTGAAGGGTGAATCACCACTTGCGAGGCTGGATGAGCTGCTTCGTAGGCGAGGATGATGAGATTCCAGAGAACGATGGCTACAAGACTGAAAGATCAGAGAATGATTGCGGACGAGAGGGAATTTGAACCTGCTTAGGTTGCCTCAGCTTCATCCCAAGGGGTCGTTGGTGGTTCCGGACCAGCAATTCGCATGAGGATTAGACCTGTTATGAATAGAGTCGGCAGTGGAAACGTAGTCGGCAAGACTCCACCAATTACCGAGGGCATTGTCATCAGAATGAGTACGGGACAGACAGAGATGACACCTAGTATCAGCGTGCTCGTTCGACCAACCTCCTCTTGACAGTATCTGATGACTTGGAATATGAAGAGGAAGCCTGGACCGAATAGGAGAATCGACAATCCTATGTCAGAGAGAGATGCAATGAAGATCCTAAGTCCCTCATCAGAAGTGTAGTTGATAGCCCAGAGAAAGGCAATCACAGATATGCCGGTTGATTCTGGATAAGTAGTATGGTAGTAACGCATAGCTTGTGGAACTAGGAGCATCGTAAGCAGTAGTATGAAACCAACATGGAGAGGAGTCAGGCGTTTCAAGGCCGCAACATCCTGTTGGACTAAGGCTGTTGTTGAGGTTCCTTATCAAAGTAGCCTAGCGTGTTAGTGGAAATGGAGAGTGGCGGGCCAGGTGGTATTCGAAAAGACCTCAAAATCAATGGATACCAA
>JBHLRV010000369.1:0-2546 GCA_048882205.1 Candidatus Thorarchaeota archaeon
CAATGACTGACTATTTCAGCCAATTTCCTTCCATTCCAGCATCTGCATGTCTTCCAGGGTGTGAAGCGCTTTCACAACCTCTTTGATGGGTATCTTCAGCTCGTAGGCTATGTCGTTGGACGTCATCTTTCCCTTGCACTTCTTGGCAACATCAAAGACGGTCTGAGTCATCTGACCGAGCCTAACTAGCATCGGAGATACCTTCCCCTTGAGTAGAGGGACTATGACCCTCTTTTCGGCTGCACGTCCATCCTTAGTAATCTCATCAATTCTCGGAATGAAAACGCCGAATCGGTCTAGACTTCCATCGAAGTCCTCTATGGTTTCCTTGAATGCACTCATGAAATCGTTTCCCACTTCCGACAAGACGGCCTTTGCCGATATTCTGTCATCTATCTGGTCAATCATTCCGGCAACCATGAAGCCCTCATGCCTCGAGAGTACAATCTTGAATCCCCTGAAGGACATATCCTCCAGAACGCCGCCACCACGGAGCTCCTCACCGAAAGAGCCAACTGCCTGGAGAAAGCCTCCAACTAGGTTGTCATCAATCCCGCCCTCCTCTGCCTGTCCATATGCCCTGCTAATAAGACAAAGTCCGCTTTCGGCTATGATGAACAACGCCTGGATCAATGCAAGCACCCCAATGAGGCGTATATAGATACGTCTGAACGCGTTAGTTTATCTAGCTTTATATCACTTCTTGGCGCCTCCTCAGGTCATGCGATAGGGCCTAAATCTATGGCCTCGCTGATAGGCTCCTGGTGAATCATGTTGGATACGGCAAAGGATGCGAGAGTATTAGTTCTCGAAGATGCCATTAGGCGTCTAAATGAGATTGTGAGCAACAGGAAGCTGCGGCTGCATATCGAGTACTCGAAACTAGGTGATTCTCTAAAGACAGCCGGGGCATTGTTCTATGAAGTGAAGTATGCATATACAGAGCCAAGGGCATTGTCTGAGCTGGAGGCCACCAAAAACCTCATCTCTGCCATAAGCGACTTTGAGGAGTTCTTCAGAACAGCAGTTGACACACAGGGATACACGCCAACATCCAGCGGTGAGAGCGTAATAGCCGCAGAAGTTGATTATGCGCTCAGGATTGCACGGGGGTTTCAGCAGAGACTTGTCGAATATGGCGACGATCCCGCGTATGCTGTCGACCTACTGGCTGTGGAAATCAGCCAGACAAATACGGTTGAGGGATCGAAGAACCTCACAAGATGCCGATGCACAGATGGGAGTAGAATCTGGAATGTCGTCACCAATCTCTCAGGAGTCCGACCAGGAGTCATATTGCCAATCGCCATACTACCACCAGTCAATATGATGGGACTTGTGAGTGAGGCGATGTTTCTTGCAGAGGACCCACTCCCAGAATCCACAGAACTCGGAAGACTAAAGGATGTCCCCGCAAGTGCGTTGAATCAAGCCAGAGCACAGGTGCTTCAAATAATGAAGAGGATGACCTAGATGGATCTTCGTGAGATTCAAAGAGAGATAGCCGCGTTCGAACGGGAGCGTGGCTGGGAGAAGTTTCGTCCTTCCTTAGTATTTGCCCACTTGATAGAGGAACTGGGGGAGATATCTCGACACATAACCGTGGATGAAGGCTACAAGGTAATTGGGCTCGGCCATGACGGTCCAACAAGGGATGATCTGTCCCGCGAGTTTGCCCAGGTATTCTCGCTTCTTGTCCAGCTGGCGAACTATTACGAGATTGATCTTGAGGGAAGTGTCCTGTCGGAGCTTGATTTGATGAAAGAGAGATTTCCTGCCAAGGAATGGTCAGAACATATGAAGGACTACTAGAGTCCAGTCTTGGTAGTCATTATTGCAGAGCATCTATTTCATTCTTAAATAGGCTTCAAGCTCTTTCTTCGCCATTTCTTCAAGGTCGGTAGTAGCTGCTAGGAGCCCCCGGGCCTTGTTGTAGACCACCTTTATGTTCTGTTCTTTTGCCCACTGGGCAAGTCCACCGACAAGAGGCCCAAGGGCGGATCTCGCAGCCTCTACCGTGCCGACAGCTTTGCCATACAATTCCAGAGCGTTTCTCTTGTCCTTGCCGGCTTCTGCGACTCGGAGCCAGACGAGTGCGTGAATCATGTGCAAAGCCTCGAGCATCAGCGTTGGTGACTTGGGATTGTCTTGAACTCTCTTCAGGAACTTCTCCTTCCGATCTTCGAAGACCTCCTTGAAGACTCCAAATGCCTTCTTATGATTCCCCTTTTCCAAGTCAATGATGCCTCTCTGTAGTTTCTCATCGGATTCAGACAATACTCAACACTCCGGAAGTAGCGATGGTGGGTCGATTGAATCAAGAAGCCCATGCTATTATGGATTTCTACGTTGTGCCCCTAATCAGTGGGTGTATTACTGAAAGTTGTCTGCTTCGGATGCATATTTGAACCCCGAATATCAAGCCGAGGTAGTAGACCCATGAATAGCCGCGCATGTTTCAGCTGACTCATCGCTCGGAAGTAGTTATAAGCCGCTTCGGGTGCTGCCAGAAAAGGAGGAGCCATTATGGAAATAGATTCGGGACC
>JBHLRV010000370.1:0-2546 GCA_048882205.1 Candidatus Thorarchaeota archaeon
GAAACTCCACGTCTCTGAAGAATCATAGTAACGATTGCCAAAGCCAATGCGATTCCGACGCCCAGAGAGAATACATAGAGACTAGCATTCCAAGGGGACTGAGTTGTGGGCCCAGTGCTGGTGTCCGATGTAGTGGTTGATGTTTCGGTCGTTGTCTTGGTCACCGTGGTGACTGTGGGTGTAGTTGTGATTGTGGTCTTGGTCTTTGGTTCGAGAACCTCAACGTTCACTTGGTCTTCAACAACATTGCCGCCCTCGTCAGTGAGGACAAGGAGAAAGCTGTATAGACCTGAAGTCAAGTCTTCAACTGTCACACGGATTGAATTTGATCCTCCAGAAAGGTGGCCACTCGCAAATAGTGTTTCGTCCCTGTACACCTCAAATGCCACGTCACTCAGGTCCTTTGCTTCCCAGACGATATCCGAAACTGTTTCTCCTTCTATGAATGTGATGTCTTCAGGTTCAATCACTGTAGGCTTAACCGTGTCTCTGACCACAACTCGGATGAGGGCAGTGCAGAAGTTATCCGATGGGTCATATGCACGGAGTTCGAGCCCGTATGCTCCAAGTGCAAGTGCATGTTTGTCCATGATTCTTCCTGCCGAGTCTATACTGAAGCTTGCAGTATCATTGAGCCAGTACGATTCAATACCGAAAACGTCACTTGCCTCCACAGTAAAGTCCACATGGTCTCCGAGTTCTATTGTTTGATCAATTGGCTGCTTAGTCCAAACAGGGCTAGTTCTATCTCCGACGACTACTCTGACTACGTCGGTCGTGCTTCTCCCTGAGGTCGTGTTCAAGAATAGAGAGCAAAGATGCGTTCCAATGCCAAGTCCCGTCAGCTCCACCATGACATTTCTTCCGTCCCAGTCGCCACTATCGATGAGAACTCCCTCCAGTCGAATCTCATAATAGTCTGGCCATATGGCCGATGCCTTCCATGTCACAAGTCCTATCTCTCCAACCGCTTGTTCGAAAGTCCCCGGACCAACTACTGCGAGAATTGCAGATGGGTACGTGTCTTCGGAGCCAACATCACCGGCAATCGCATACGTACTGCCAAAAACATAGTCGCTCCATCCGTTCCCCATATCAACACCATTGTCCCACATGTTCGGACTGACAGTCGCAGATCTAAAGGAATCCTTCGCATTCCCTTTGGAGTTCCATCCGATTTCGTTAGCAAATACCAAACAGCTAGTTGAGTCCTTCAGATGCACTCCTACGCCAGGATTCCGTTCTATTGTGTTCCAAGTGATTTGCAGCATATGTGAAGCTCCAATGTAAGCCCCAGCAATTGAGTTAGCATGAATGTGGTTCATAGTGATGCTGCAATCAGTAGATGAGTAGCTATAGATACCGTAGCCATTATGGTGGATGTCATTCTGGAGCACAGTGCATCTTGAGGAGTACTCTATGTCCAGCCCCACCTGACCTCCAGAGATTATGTTTGACTCGATTTCGGTGTTTCCACAAGAGTATAGGTAGACTCCCCAATCAGAGTCGTATATGGTGTTCTCTATCAGATAGGACTCGTATGTTTCTTCGGCGAGAATACCAATACTGGCTTCAGAGATGTCGTTCTCCTTTGCAGTGACAATGTTGGACTTCAAGCTGTAGATGCCATACTGACAGCTGCTTACGGTGTTTCGCGTGGCTGAAGAATTGTACGCTTTGTCAAAGAAGATACCCTTCTTTGACTGCGTTACAGTGTTATCGGAAACTGTACACTCCAGGGACCTAAGAGTTCTGATGCCGTAGGTTTCTCTGCTAATATTACAGCCCTCCACACTGCCATGAAGTACTTTCTCGAAGAAGACTCCCGCAGCGCCATAGGCATCATCGTCTGATGTCACTACGCAGTTCCGTATGACAAAATACACATCTGCTTTGTACACATATATACCGACCTCCTTTGACTTTATCAGGAGGCCCTCAATCACATACGGATCTTCTTCGGTCCCTTCGCCTGCCCATCCCTGGGTCTTGAAATCATTGTTGCTAAGAATCCTTATCGGGGCGTGAGGAGTCGCCGCGACCGCGGGGTTTCGGAGTATGGAGCCCGATTCAGCAACAGCAGCGTCAAATGATTCCGCTTGCGTTCCAGAAACGACGGGGAATAGAAAGAGCAGAGTGAATACGATTACAGGGACCATACCGACCTTCGATGCAAGTCGCCTACCTTCTAACACACGCTCACCCAAACTGATGGTAGTGCGACATGAATCTCGGAGCATTGGCGCCTGTTTATCATAGATATACTATACTTAAGATTCATAGTAAATGTCATCTCCTGTGTTTCTCGACGACTGTTTCCATAAATCGGCATTTATATCGAATAATCGAAGCTTTCTGGTACGGTTCGAAGGATCAAAAAGAAAACCAGTGCTTCACCATGATTCTTAGAACTACTCGAAGAAGTACTTGCCTCTCGAATAGATGACCTCATCACCTGCGGTAATCTCGCCTTCTTTCATGGATTTTATGATATCCACATGCACGGCGCTCTTATTGGTGCCATTGCAGTCAGAAAACGCCCGTCC
>JBHLRV010000371.1:0-2534 GCA_048882205.1 Candidatus Thorarchaeota archaeon
CAAATCCACAAGACTGTGGTTAGAATGCCCTCCAGCTTCAATTGCATCTGGCAAAGCTCCCTGAGTTTCCTGTTCCATTTCTAGTCTAAGAGCAGCAAGATCTGGCATTGAAGCACGTATCTCCTCAAGGGGGTCGATATCACGCGTGAACTTGACGCGTGCAAAGAAGAGTGCAATTGTCCTCTTGATTGCTCTCTTCTCAGCCGATTCCGCGGATATGTCTGAAACAAGACGCAATGCTCCTGTCCGTAGCTTCTGTGACACAATCTTCTGGACTTTCTCAGCAAGTTCCCGGTCCTGTCCAACAGCGATACCCATGTTCATCATGAGCATGCGAATCCGGTCTAGAAGGACTCCAATGGTGGCTCCGTCAAGTGTCTTTGGTCTCATAGACGCACACCAATCGTAGTATGCATCGGTGATCATGCGCAGGCCCTTTCTGTGTCTAGATAGTTCTAGAAGGTTCTCTGCTGGAATTATGGGGCACCATACTGTCATTGGTCCCCAGTCGGAACCCCTGAGGCTCATCATTAGTCAGCAGGGCTGGATTGAAGTCTATTATCAGTTTATTCGTAACATATCCCGCCCTTATGCACATCACAGCAAACTTGGAACCTGATTTCAACGGCATCTGCTGTTGAAATCAATGACGAAACTTACCTTTATTGCGTGGGTCGACTACTTCTAATTGAGCATCAGATGCGGAAGACTTGCATCTGCTTGTTGATGTTTAGAGGGAGCATGAAGTTCCTCTAAGAACAGAAGGTTGTGTGGACCTTGTCGGAGATTAAAATCACTATAGAGATTGTCGACATTCTTGGAACTGGAGAGTGTTCCATCGGACAGAAGGTCGGAGATGTCTTCAACTATCCTGAAGACCGGGGAAGGATGTGCCCTAACTCCCTCCATATCCTATACCCTTGGTTGCTTTCGATGCAATCAGGAGGCACTTTCTCCTTCTTTGATGACGGTGGCGATAGTATGACTCTTGGTTGCTCCAGCCACCAACACCAAGTTGTCTACAAGGTTTCCAGGAGAACAGTAAAAGAAACGGGAAAAGAGAAGACTTGAAACGAGAAACGAGATTAGAGAGACCGACCCAGGTGGCATGAAAAGGCGGTCTTCAATGACGTAGATTCTTAGAATTGCCTAATCCATAGCAATATAATCACATAATCGGAACAATATGGGATAAGCATAGATTCTTGGGTGAGAAGATGGAAACTACTAGACCTTATTGCTGCAACGAACTGAAAAAGATGGATGTCATGGACTCTGCCGGCAAGAAGATTGGGCGAATTGATGAAATGACATTTGTTTTCGATGGAGAACTCAAGTTGTCCCACTTCATCCTAGCAGGACCCGTCTGGGAGGAGGTCCTTGAAACCCTCAGACTGAGGCCTGATCGAGACCCTGTGTTCGACTCATCTGCGATTACCAAGGTAGACAAGCATATACACCTCAAAACAACCGCAAACCTTCTTTCGACAACCATGGACAAAGATGCGATCTCAGACGACGAGATTCGTTTCTCAGAACTTGAGAAGCTAGACATCATTGACAAGGATGACGTCATAGTCGGCCGAGCAACTGACGTGGACTTTGATGTTGACGGCTGCGCTTCAATCATAGCCGGAGGAGGATTCATCGAGGAGAAGCTTGAGGCCGTCGGGCTGAAAGACGATGTCGACGTAATAGTGCCATGTGATGTTATCGTATCCATGGATGAATCAATCCGAATCTCTGTGTCGCGAGATGATCTTGAAACCACACTGGACGGAATCTTAGAAGAGAAGGCAAAGGAGATACAAGAAGCAAGGGCGGCTGCGAAGCAAAGACACGATGCTAGGAGAGAACGAGTCTATGCTTTCTGGCCTTATAGCTCCAGATGAATTTGAACACAGTCTTGAGTCGTAACAAACTGGCCAAAACCGACTTAAAGCGTCGTTCCGCTCATAACGCCGCGAGGCAGAATGAGCGAATTCAAGGTCGTTCTCGCAAGCGGTGCTGAGCATCTGAAACATGGGTTTGAAAAGCTAGGTTTCCAAGTGTTCTCTTCCGCATCCAACTTCGATGGAAAGCGATTCTTTCCAAATACTGACCTCTATGTACGGATTGCGGAGGTCGAAGAGCTAGCAGACCAGAGAGTTTTAGTCATTCAGAGTTGTACTGGATCATCACCCGCCTCTAGGGAGTTCTATACTACGTCGGACCGCGTTCAAGAGCTCTTGCTGCTTCTAGACCTCCTCAAAAACCCAGTTGACGTCGAGACGCTAGGACATAAACAATACAGAACCAAATCCCTGACTCCGCCGAGTCAGATTGAGGTCGTACTGACTCTCCAGCCCTTTGCCCTCCAAGACAAGGCCTTCAGTACCGGAGAAGCTGTTTCCAGCCGATGTACCATGAGAAGCATAGCTGAACGGTGTGAGAAACTCTGGCTTGTTGAACCAATCGCAAACAGGAACATCTCTTGGGTAGAGGAACTAGTAGAACGTCACAAGTATGAGATCATCAGCATCACACAGGAGATT
>JBHLRV010000372.1:0-2530 GCA_048882205.1 Candidatus Thorarchaeota archaeon
ATCTATCAAAGGTCAAAGTTGTTCTTCCAAGTCGTGCCGAGAAGTAGCACAGTCGAGCGCCTTTGTTCTCATTCTAGTTTAGGGACGTTGCCGCAGATTGCGATTCCGGCTTCTGAATCGTTTTGAAGCATCATAAAGCTTCTATTCGCAAACAGAGGCGTATGAGTCGTATTTGTGTGGACTCTTCAGCATTCTTCTTCATGGTCATTATATATACTCTGGACAAGTCGCGTTCAGGTGAATCAATGAAGCGCCACAATCTTTTGAAATACGCCGCGATGTTTGCGTTCTTCGTGCTGCTTCTCTCACCGGTCCGGCTCGCCTCGGCACTGGGTGACAGCATCACCCCAGCTGACGACGACACCACCGGTGAGGATGAGCATATGGGCGAACACCACGCGGAACACGAACCAGGCCACCATAGGGATCAGGACGGAAACGTCTGGATACAGACGGAGATAATGACTGTCAAACTGGACGACGATAGACCATCCTTCAAGTTTTGGTACACGACAGACACGAACGGAAGTATTGCCAAATTCGAAGTCAATTATCCGCTAATTGTTGAGTTCGAAGATCAGAATGGAGATGGTGTCTACCAAGTCAATGAAACCATTGCATTTGTTCCCCTAAATGCATTCGAGTGGAGCATCTTGACAGGCACAGTGGTGGACAGCCTTGGCTACAATGCCGAGGTATATGCCTCGTACACAAAGGGCGGACTTCGTTCCGAGATGGAATGGGAAGACGATTGGTTGCCCTGCTGTGAGGAGGGAGAGGAGAACCATACTCATCATCTGGGCGATCTGAACCTCACGAACTATTTGGGGATGACAGTGCAGTTCTACTCCCATATCTACATGGAGGACTACAATGGAACCGTCACCGATGACCAAGGCGTCAAGGCCAACTACACCGTCATGGGAGGCGTCGAGCTCAAGGTCGACATAGAGATTGGAAACTTCCCATTCGTTTCTGAAACCTCCAAGATTGCCGTCCTGACCGAGCTTGAAGAGGATCTAGCAGAACAGGGTGAGGAACACAATCACCGGTTCCGAATGCATGAGGAATATGGTGATGAGGACCATGATTCCGAGGAAGCGATGGAGCAACTGGGCGAAGAGTTCCATGACGTAGACGAAGACAACGACGGACTCGACGATGATGTACAAGGACTCTCCCTCGTCGACGCTTCGACTGACACGACTAGGGGCTTCTACCGATGGCTAGACAAAGCAGTCATCAGCTTTCCCAATGGAACAGACCTAGCTGTGGATGTAGGCGCGTCCTACTGGACAGATGGTGAACACTTGTTCCTGTTTCTGGCCTATCCGAACTTCGACGGCGGCTCAATCCTCCATGACCCATCAATGGGTGTCATCGAGGGAGCGGGACCATCCGGATGGCAAGTGCCAATAGATGGAACAACTATTGTGATAATGGGCTTTGTTCTAATCGCAGCAGTGGGGCTTGTCATCAGAGTCAGGCGTGGTTGAGCAGATCTGGAGAGAGGTGACTCTCTCCACCTCTTTCTTTTTCGGTATGCAATAGATTTATGGAACTATAAGACGCGTGCGACAATGGTTGGAATGCAAAAGATGGGACCCAGTAGAATAAGGACTGTCATCCTTGTCACAGGAATAGTAGTTCCCGCCATAATACTTGGGTTCATGTTGCCGGTCCAAGGCCAATCTGCTGTACAGCAGTTAACACTAACTAACATGAGGATTGAGGCTCAATTGGGTTTCAACGGTACGACCTTCATCTCGATAGAAACCGAGGTGTTCAACAACGGTTCTGTGCCTCTGGACTACTTCGACCTGAGAATTGATGTCCGGAGTATGGGCATCTTGGAAAGTGTCCTGAATAGTAGCAGTGTCGGTACGACACTAGTTCAAGAGGATAGATACACTCTGCTCAGGGTATTCACCGCTTCACCACTTCTGCCAAACGAGTCAATCCATTTGACCGTCAGTACTGTCACAGACACACTCCAACAAGGGCCAGGGGAGATTGTGACCGAACCAGATTATATAGACCATTTCATCTACTACCTACGTCCTCTGAATGAGATACACAATCTAACATTCACAACCTTTTTGCCACCCCATGCTACACTAGAGGAAGGTGTTGCAGCTCCACTCTTCCCTCTCCCAAATCGCAATTACACAGATGGCGTGCGACTAGCCTTCGTATGGGAAACAGTGGTTCTGTATCCGGGCCAAGAACTAGCATTCATTGTCAAGTACGAGGCTCCAACGGGCCTACTTCAGACACAGATTACCAACGCGAGCTTGACCGTCTTCATGGCCGTGGCCGCATTTGCAGGTGCTCTCGCAGTACTTGCTCTCGAGAGATTGCCGACTGTTGTTCAGTCATTCAGAAACGGAAGAAGGCGGACAGTCAGTGTGGTTTCCAGCCAGGAGCAGAACGTACTATCACTCCTAGATCGGAAAGGAGGGTCTTGTCTGCAGAGAGAGATTTACGAAGAATTGAATCTGTCTCAATCAACGGCAAGCATGCTTCTCAA
>JBHLRV010000373.1:0-2525 GCA_048882205.1 Candidatus Thorarchaeota archaeon
GTTGGAATGGTCCACCCTGCCCATAGATTGAAGCGTCCGTGTTGTTCGTCTTGGACATTATTACTCCGAAACCCCCAATCTGAATCACAATAGAAATCAGGGCAATGACCGATACATCATAGAAGAACTCGTGACTCACAAAATCCGCTGGTTTGAAGAAGGCAATGAATGAGTAGACAACAATCTGGATGATGATTCCTGCAAGAAGCATCAAAACCCATTTGTTTGTCCAGTTCGCAGTTCCCATTGTTCAATCATCTCCAGCTCAGAGGACTACGAAGCTGTTTCCGGAATTGACTGACAATTAAAGGTGTCTATGACACTATGGAATAGATTCTACTGAGATGCATCATAGTTCCCCTTCAACATCACTGCGAGAAGGGATGCAAGGTTCCTGAAGTCTCTCTTGGAGATACTCGGTACACTGCTAGTGCGGCTAGGGATGTCAAAGCGTGCCACGAAAACAGAAACCTCGCCATCCATGGAGGTTTCTACAAGTGCTGGATATCGTGTGTTGATTCGATAGTAGTCTTTCGAGGATGGAACTGGACTTCCCTTATACACTGTTCCTACAAGGTACGGATAGGCGAAACCCGAGTGAGATACTTGCACCTGTATTGAAACAGTGTCCGGGAGACCCTCGACATAGGTCTTTACCTCGGCGTCCAGTATCGTCTGAACACCTGAACGAACACCCAACTCAACATTCAGGCCAGCACGAATCTCCGGCAATTGCTCAAGTTGACTGGCAAAGTCGTAAACGTCACCTTTGATGGGAGGTTTGAAGAACTCCTCCGCATCTATGGACGGAATCCTGAATCCGATCACGAAACCTATCACGCCGACCACTGAGTAGAGAATCACAATGATGAGCAGTGAGTCGACTATTGGATCAAAGAGCGGGCTGGCTAGAGTCTGATAGTAGGACGAAAGAAAGCCGAGCGCAAAAGCAAGAGGAAGCATGAAGAACAGTCCCAAGCATCCTCCAGGATTCCCGTAGAGATGACCGTAAGCGTCCTCATACTCTTCAACCATTCTTCTGTACTCAGAGAAGCTGACCCAGGTCTTCCTCTCCTCCCAGTCACCCTCAACGTAGTCTATTGCACGTTTGGACAGTGCTCCCAGAATGGTAGAAACTACCATCAGGCCAACAGGGACTATCGAATACAACGTGAAAACGATAGACTCGTGGTCTGAGGTGGTCAATCTCAAGAATATGGCGGACGCCGTGACAACGATGAGAATTGCAGCGAATGCGCGGTTTACATTCCCCTGACGGGAATAGTCAATGATCTCGTTCCCGCTCAAGATTCTTCACTACTCTCTTTTTCCAGACTATCTTTGCACAGAGATAAGCTCATCGCTTCAGGGACTATCGGGAGTATAGCTCTTTGTTCCCAGCTCCTCCATTAGCTCGTCAAGGAACTCACTGGGTCCACGGTCTTCGACATATGTCATCACACCCCATCTCACCAAATCCAGCACCTGTTCTGTGTCAATGGGGGTGGTCAGACCAACTTTCCTACTCATCTTCTCGCTCCCGTCCTGGAGTGTTACCACAGCCCACCCTGAAGAAGGAAGACCTAGCCTATCAAAAGCAATCACTATCCTTGCCGAGCCTTCAATCTCCTCTACGCGTGCAGCCGCTAAAGGACTGCGAATCGTATAATAGCCACCGGCCTCGCCTATCGACAGCCTGACCCCACTCCATGACACCCCAGTGACCGATGAGAGGTCTTGCGTAGCGATCCGAATAGCATTCATAGGGTGGAGAGGGAATTCTTCACTTGCCTCATTCTTTGTAGCTCTTTGAAGAAACACGGACAGAGCAAGGCCGTAGACAAGAGACAATCCTCCAAAGAAGTAGGGGATATAGAGAGCAAACAGTGGGAACAATGACAACACTGGTAACGGAAGTAGGATGGATATCGCAAAGGCAAGAACAGCCACAGAGAGAGGGAGCCAGTCAATTCTGGATACGATGAGAGAGTACTCTCGAACATACTCCTTCATCATGGCCTCAAACTCTCGATAGGAGATTTCTCTTACCTGGAAGGACCAAACTGGCTCTGCGTACGAAACTCTTCTCTTAATCCATGTTGCCATGAACCATACTGGAACTGCAAGAGATAGCAGAACGATTGAAGCAGAAGAAACCCACTCCATGGGAACGGTGACTGCCATCACAATGGCGTACTGGGCAACTTCTATGCCGACAAATGACCATGCGACCAAGAGGAACAACAGAAGGATATAGAGCGGTAATAACGGCTTGTAGGTGACTACTGCCTCAGACAAATCGAACCCTCTCGACGGGCATTATATTGGGACAACATAGGCATTGTGGTGGATCTACTCCACCCCCAGTTCTGAAAGAAGGGACTGAAGCTTGTCATTCCTACCCCCCAAGAGGGCCACTTCAAGCAAGAATATGGCCACGGCATTCTCTGTGACTTCCACTACATCGCGGACTCCAAGCTCCTTCAGCAGCGATGGGATTGGAGTTCGAACGTAGTATCCTTCGT
>JBHLRV010000374.1:0-2507 GCA_048882205.1 Candidatus Thorarchaeota archaeon
TGGATGGAGTGACACCATCTTGGAGGATAATGAAACTATCAGGATGATCAAGCATCGCCGGGCAATACGAGACTACGACACATCAAGGGATGTTCCGGATGAGCTGATCTACAAGATAATTGAGGCTGGAGCATACGCTCCGAGTGCAGAGAACCAGCAGCCATGGAGAGTCATAGTCATCCGTGACAAGGAAACTCAGAAGTTCATTGGACAGATTGCTGTTGACCGTACAGTCGAGCTTTTCGGCCGAGCCACTCCACGTGAAGAGCTTGAACGAAGGTTGAGCTATATTGAGTCCAAGGTCAGCCTAGAGCGAACCATTGACATTCTGATCACTGGAGAGAGATTTGAGTACATAAAGGGAGAAGCAGAAACAAACGGAGCTCCTGTGCTTCTAGTACTTGCTGTTGACCAGACTCATGTCGGCAACTCTCAACCGACGCTCAGAGGAACGGGAGGCGTATATGGATGGTCCTCCCCGAGGCATGCTATTATTGCCGGCTCTATGATGATGCAGAACATGTCACTTGCTGCGGCATCTTTTGGGTTGGGCAGCTGCGTGTCTTCAGTTCAACTGGACCACTTTGATGATGTCGGAGCGATATCAGACTTGCTGGGAATCCCGCTTCCGCACTATGTCCCCATCCTGTGTTTGACACTCGGCTACCCGAAGTATGAGAGGACACTCGGACCACCAAGACAGGGGCCTAATGAGATTGCGTTCCTGGATAGATGGGGGGAACCCTTTCATCAATAGGGGTGATATGTCATGACAGAACTAGAAACTCTTAGAAAAGGGCTGGTTTCCATCTTGGACGGCTTGTGGTGGGGACTTCGTGACAATGTGGGTCCGCTCTCAATGTATGAGGGCTACATAGGCGGATTCAGGCTAATGGGATCTGAATTTGCTGAAACTGCTGGGGAGAAGGGCCCCAAGGGTGCGGCAAGCATGGCCGCGAAGCTCTTCAGTGCAATCGGCCTAGAGGTTGAACTTGAGGGCGATTCTGTTCGAGTCATCTCGTGCCCGATTTGGAATCGAATCTTAGAAAGAGGACTTGAGTATGCCTTCCATGTTGAGGAGATATGCTGGAGACCGATGCTTGAGGGCATAGGGGAGAAGGCTGGAGCAGAGCCAATAGTTGAGTCCTCTTTGCGGCTTGCTCATTTGGAGAGGGCCAAGCTGAACCATAAGCGCAGTAAGGCCAAACTAGCTTTGGAAGAGGGTGCGATTACAGAAGAGGAATACCAGAATCAGAGTTCAGCACTTGAAGATGGTCTGAAAAAGATACCAAACGAGGGCTTATACCGATTCGAATAGAAGGGAGTCTTTCATCTAGTGAGTGAGTATTGGTGGGTGAGTATATGGAAACTCTTGAGAAGGCAGGATTGGCGGTTAACTACAACAAGGTAAGCACCACAAAACCAGATAGTCTTCCAAAGAAGGTCTACATATGGGACGAGACTCTTCGGGACGGAGAACAGACACCAGGAGTGGCGCTCACGCTCGATGAGAAGATTGAGATTGCAAAGATGCTGGATGAGATAGGAGCTGCCATAGTCGTGGTAGGGTTTCCAGCTGTGAGTGACCACGAACGAAAGATTGTTGCCGCGATTGCCAAGGAAGGCCTCACCAATGCAGTGGTTGGAGCCCCTGCTCGAGCCATGATACCCGACATCGACGCATGTATTCAAGCGAATGTCAGTGAGGTCCCAATCTTCATTGCTACCTCAGACTTCAGGCTCAAGTACCAGCTCCGAATGTCTCGTGACGAAATGCTCCAAAGGCTGAGTGAGTGTGTGGAGTATGCAAAGGACCATGGACTCATTGTTGATTATATAGCTGAAGACACCACCCGGAGCAATATGGACTTCCTATGTAAGGCCTACAAGACTGCAATCGACGCCGGAGCAGACAAGATATGCATCGCTGACACCGTCGGTTTCGTGCGTCCAGAGGTAATGAAACATATCGTCAGGGAGATCAAATCACGTCTATGGGAAAGCAAGAAGTACAGGGTTCCCATGGCTGTGCATTGTCACAATGACTTCGGTCTTGCCAATGCAAATACCCTTGCCGCTGTTGAAGAGGGGGTTACTTACCCCCATGTTTGTGTTAACGGTTACGGAGAGAGGGCAGGCAACGCTGCATTCGAAGAGGTCATAATGACACTCGATCAGCTCTACGGAGTCGAAACTGGCATCGACACAGAGAAGATCTACAGACTATCTCGACTAGTTGAGAGAAACTTCGTTGTACCTCTCCCTCTTCACAAAGCCATCTCTGGCGACAATGCCTTCACACATTCGAGTGGAATTCATTCTCACGGGCAGCTCACTCACTCGATGACCTATGAACCAATCAGCCCGCACATTGTTGGTCGAAGAAGAGAGTTCCATCTTGGAAAGTTCGTTGGTCGCCACTTCGTGGAGTACCTTCTGAAGATGGGCGGAATCCGAGCTACGACTGAGCAGACAAGAAAGATTGCAGACCGTATTAAGAGAACTCA
>JBHLRV010000375.1:0-467 GCA_048882205.1 Candidatus Thorarchaeota archaeon
GGTGAGCACTGCCTCTCCTGAGAACCACAACAGGAGGCCGATTAGAACAACCCATATCCACATCACTTGTGGGGATCCGCGAACTCTGTCCTGTCGGGTGTAATGATATGTGGCATAAATCGGAATTAGGGCCATGTAGAGTACAGCGAGTGATAGTCCTGTCAAGAGATACGCCAGACGATAAGTGGTGGGGGAGATAGAGAATGTGCCGAACATGAGAATCTCGTAGACAATCGGCCCTATGAGGACGACAATGATTGCCCACTTGCGCTCGCTGAAGAATTTGGGAAAGGCCCACATTATCACGTATATCACTAGGAAAGCCAAATAGGCTCCTCTCAATCCAAAGTCCACATAGCGGGCCCAAGCTGCCCAGGAACCAGGGGCGAGCCATCCAAATCGCTCCGCTGTGACAGTCAGCAGTGCTCCTGCGAAGCACAGGGCTACTAGAAACTGCAGAAGTGAGA
>JBHLRV010000375.1:477-2506 GCA_048882205.1 Candidatus Thorarchaeota archaeon
ATTACTAGGATGGCCGGAACCATTTCCAGAAGTGATAGGTTGTTTACTATAGGTTCAAACTGCATCGAAACATCCTCCACGAAGGCGTGTTGTAGATAAGCAAACGTTAATCCAACATCCTCCACGTAGGCATTGTGTTAAGAAACCGATATTTAAGTTGTTTCAGAATCGAATTACATACTCCTCTTGTTTTTCAGAATGGAACTTTCAAGTCCCGATGCGAATTCAGACCATGAGGAAGCTGAATGTTTTCATTCGACCGACGTAGAAGACGAGGTGTCTTGGTGATCATTTCGACCTCTTCTTGCGCAGTCTGGTAGGCTTCAGAAAGTCAACTAGTGAGCTCTGTTGGACTTGACCAAGCTTCCAGCCCTGGCCATCAGGGTTTCTCTCCACAACCTTCTCCCGTTCCATGTTCCGAAGATGATAGAGGACAGTCCCGGCTGTTACTCGTACCTGACCGGCAATCTCTGACACCGAGCACCACTTGTCCATGCTGAGCACCTGGATAATCTCGCTTCTTGTAGCAAGTCCTCGTCGAACGTTGCGAATCCAATGCAAGTACGCTCTTCGGTCAAAGCTCAGCATGTCCTACCCAAGAACGGATGAACCCAAGCCGAGATTTATGTTTCCCTTACTCATGAACGTCTGATGCCGACAAGCGCAAGGAATGCAGCTGGTTCACTGCCCTCAGTGATTGGCCTAATTCTGTACTTCGGATACTTGTGACTTAGTTTCGCGGCCACTCGCGTTCCCATCAGCTTCTTGAAGAGCTGTGCCTTTGCGCCTCTCCAGAGATAGACTGTTTTCTCATCGTGGTCTATGAATACCAAGACTTTCTCAGAGGCTATAACAGAGGCGCCTGCATCGGTTTCCGTCATCTTGGCTTCTGAGTCTATCTCAAAGGCTTCTACCATGTCGAACACACCTTCATGAGTCTTCGTTCAAAGATGCAGACTCTCTTATGATACTTTTCCAAAGGAATGCTCTGTTATTATTAGCTGTGTGTGCGTGGTACCGAACATAATTCGTTGGACTTGGTCTGAATTGGTCCCACTTAACTACAAAAGGTGATTGTCCCATGACGGTGGAGGGTGTGAGGTACACTTGGCCGAAGACATTCCTTCCAGTGTGAAGTTCATCGACAGAGAGAGACGAAGGATTGAACTTGTGATAAACGACGTTACGCTGTCATTCCCTCTCAACGCGATTCCGGATCCACTCTACTTGGCAATGGCCACAATATACGATGGAGAAGAGGACCCCAACTGCAAGCTCCTAAGGGCCTACTATGATACTGTTATCCAGCCAACTGTATGCACGTCTGACCCAGCGAGTATCTTTCACTCTGCCACCGCGATTAAGACTACTCATCTGACGCTGACTGACGAGGAGATTGAGAACCAGATTGAAGACATCGAGGGGGAGCTTCTATCATTTCAAGGACGCTCCTACGAGGACACACTTGAAGAGAGAATCGAACTCTATCGGAGAATCTACCTCGACGATTCCAAGATAGATCGGTTCAGATTAGGAGCGGCAGAACTGTACGGCGATGTCACGTACGGAAACATCAGACGAGACCCTCGTGTTGTGCTCAACTTCCAATGGCACAAACCCAGAGAAGACGAGTATAGGGCCTATCAGGTCAATAGCATTGTAGAGATTGTGTTCCCCGGAGACCCATTCTACAGGTTCATGAGATCGATGCGGTCACTCTTCGTCCGTCGTTTCATCGATCTACGGGCTTCTGAGTATCTATGTGCCTACAAGTTCCATGTTTGCGAAACAAAGGACAAGAGTCTCTCAGCTCGACTAGGATTCGTTCCATGAGCTAGTAGTTAGTAAGCCTCAGAAGCTTCTCAGGCAATTCCTCTACATCTCCAATGTCTAAGACAACTCCATGTGACTTATTGGCAAGACTATCCGCCGCCTCAAAGTTATAGGACTGCTTTGGCACAAGGATGATGAGTTTGATCTCCTTGTGTTTCATCTTTTCAGCGAGCCTCTCACACTCTGTCTGGTCACT
>JBHLRV010000376.1:0-2505 GCA_048882205.1 Candidatus Thorarchaeota archaeon
TTTTGTAGAAGTAAAGCGTCGAATACATCATCAAAGACTCGTTCAAGCCTGAACACCTGGCCTCTGACTACTATCCACTTGTCGGCACCAGTTCTCATGCTTTTTCATTCTTAGGGAGCCTAATAATCCTGCAATGTGGAACATGGACACAATTGGATTGTGAGAATGGCCAAAAGCTGCCTCACGGCATTCTATCTTCTTCCGCTGCAACCTCTCTGTAGTTCTTTAGATTCTCAGGGATGTATTCAGAAAGAAACACCTCAAGAATCTGCTCGGGGTCTCTATGGATGTCATAGCCCTCAAAGTAAGAGAGCGTATTCTCTATGTCTCTAAGCAACAGTTTCTCAACCAAGTTCATATCAGCCCATGGTCCAACCATGTAGGCTTGGGGTACATCAATGAACCAAGGTCTATCCTGGTGCCAAAGGATATTGTAGCGACTCAGATCCCCGTGTACATAATGTGCTTTGCTGTACATCAAGAGGTAGTCTTCAAGCACCTGATTCAACACAGTTTCCGGGTCCTCAAGATGCACATCCTTAAGCTGCGGTGCGGGTCCAGTTTCATCTCCAATGAATCTCATTGTCAAGTAGTTCCCGACTCTGCCAATGGGAGTTGGCACGTGGACTCCTGCTTTGAAACAGTTCATTAGAATGTCGAACTCCGTGACCGCAAGATCCTCCATCATTCCAAGTATGCAGTAGGTCCTCTTGCTCGTCGCTGCTCCTTGGTATCCTTTCTTCTTTGACAATTTGTGGGATGACTGCCACAGTCTATATGCTTTGAGCACTATAGGATGGCCCTTCCAGTGTGCAAGGAAAATCGAAGCTTCCTTTCCTGCGTTTATTGGATACACCAAATCACTGACTAGTCCGAAAGCAATGGTGTCCTCTCTCACAGAGTCAAAGGTAAGCTCCTTTATCTCAACTCCTCTGGAGCTCCTGCCACTCTTCAGCGAATCACGCTTCTTGGACAGGGCACCTCCCTTGAGAGGGTTGTATTTCTCGACTCGGCTCATATCTGGCACGCGCCACGACATGGGCCCAGCCGTTCACTTAGTTTCGCAATCTTCAACTTCTTTGTTCACTCTCATTGACTGAGCAGGTACGCATCTTGTATCAGTGGCACATAGAATCTGGAATAGCAGACAACAAGCCACACGCAATGTGCGTCAATGAGCCTTCCAAACTCGATGCGCGAAATGATTGGCAAGCCCACAGAAACAATGGATGTCTAATTGACAACCTCACTACGGGTGCAGGCGTCGACTTTGAAAACTCTCACGACCATCATTGGAAAACTGCACCTCCGTCTTATCAGACGGGTCGGCCTCCTCCCAATTGCATAAAGAGTTTGTGGTCTTTGTGAGGGCTGGCACAACTCGTGCGGTGCAGATTTGTCTTGCCCTAATGACCATGTTTCAGGGTCTGGATGTACTAGAGGGAAGGATTTATCTGATAGTCAAATCGCCGTCCTTCGGTTTCCGTCTGACGATGTGATGACGGAATGTAAGAGGTATGTTGATGCCCAATCCGATGAATCCATTGATAGTGCAGTCAGACAAGTCTGTGCTTTTGGAAGTAGACAATCCGCTATACGAGGAGGCCAGGGACTCTCTCGCGAGATTTGCTGAGCTTGTAAAGAGCCCTGAATATGTTCACACATACAGAGTGACTCCCTTGAGTCTTTGGAACTCTGCAGCAATGGGAATGACCTCCAGAGAAATCGTTGATTCATTGGAGCGTTATGCCAAATATCCGATTCCTGACAACATCAAACGCGAGATCATAGAGTACATGTCGAGGTATGGTCAGCTTACTCTGTCCAAAGAAGGCCCCGACCTCGTGCTGGAGTGTGAGGACGAAGATCTTGCCGAAACAATATGGCAGGCAAAAAAGGTCAGGGAGTATATTGAGGAGCGGATCGATGACAGGACCTTTCTGATTGACGGTTCCAAGAGAGGTTTTCTAAAGCATGCACTCATCGAGATTGGACACCCTGTTGAAGACCTTGCAGGATACGTTGAAGGGGAGGCACTCCACTTCGAAATACGGGAGGTCACCCTTGAGGGGACTCCATGGAGTCTGAGGAACTATCAAAAAGATGCTGTAGACACCTTCTATGCAGGAGGGGGTGTACGTGGAGGGTCTGGTGTTGTTGTCTTGCCATGTGGGGCCGGCAAGACTATGGTCGGAATAGGTGCCATGCATAAGCTGCAGACTTCCACTGTGATACTATGCCCAAACGTCGTGGCTGTGCGTCAATGGATTAGTGAGCTCCTCGATAAGACTACTATCTCGCTTGATCAGATAGGTGAATATACTGGCGACACGAAAGAAGTCCGTCCAATCACAGTTGCCACCTACCAGATAATGACTTGGAGGAAATCGAAGGAAAGTGAGTTTGAGCACTTCAAGATCTTTGAGGCAAGGAACTGGGGACTCATAATATACGACGAAGTTCACCTGCTCCCGGCACCTGTATTCAGAGTAACAGCCACTATCC